>JAGRKR010000597.1 GCA_020442225.1 Hyphomicrobiaceae bacterium
ATAGACCGCGGAAGGCAGCGTCTGCGTCTGTCCGGGGATGTTGGAGACGAACGTGATAGTGGCGCCGAACTCGCCCATCGCCTTGGCGAAGGCCAGGATGCTGCCGGCTACGATCCCGGGCAGGATGAGCGGCACGGTTACGACGGCAAAAGTCCACACGCGACTGGCGCCGAGCGTTGCGGCGGCTTCCTCGAGTTTCGGGTCGACGGCCTCGACGGCAAGACGGATGGCGCGCACCATGAGGGGGAAGGCCATGATGGCTGCCGCGAGAACGGCGCCGGTCCACTTGAACGCCAGAACGACGCCGAACCAGTCCTCGAGAATGCGGCCGACCGGGCCGCGCCTGCCGAACAGAACGAGCAGCAGGTATCCAGTCACGACCGGGGGCAGAATCAACGGCAAATGAACGAGACCGTTGAGAAGTTGCTTGCCGGGAAAGCTCGCCCGCGCGAGCACCACCCCCACGACGATGCCGAGCGGAAGAGAGGCGAGCGTGGCCATCATGGAGACGCGCAGGGAGAGCTTCAGAGCCATCCACTCGCCGGGTGAGAGCCAATCGTTCATGGGGCCGGCACGCGATTGCTCATTTTGCCCGGGCCGTCGCGATCATCGTGAAGCCATTTCGCTCGAAAATTGCCCTGGCCGCCGGCGAGTCGAGAAAGTCGAGGAAGCTCTTGGCCGTCGCCTTGCTCTTGCTTTCGGCAATCCGCGCTGCCGGATAGATGATTGGCGGGTGCGTCTCGCTCGGGAAGGTGCCGACGACCGTGACGTTGTCGGAGGCTGCTGCATCGGTCGCGTAGACGATGCCGAAGGGAGCCTCGCCGCGTGCCACGAGAGCCAGGGCCGCGCGCACGTTGTCGGTCTGCGCCACACTCGGCGAGACTCTGCTCCAGATGTTGAGCTTGGTCAGGGCCGCCTTGCCGTAGATGCCGGCTGGAACCGAGTCGACCATGGCCATCGCGAGCTTGCCGCCTTGCAGCAGGCCGAGCAGATCGAAGCCCTTGCCGATGGTTACGGGCCGGGCCTTCTTGCCGTGAACGATCAGGACGAGCCGGTTGCGCAGGATGTCGCGCCGGGTCGCGACATCGATCAGCCGGCCCTTCTGCAGGACGTCCATCCACTTGATGTTGGCGGAGATGAAGATATCCGCAGGCGCGCCTTGCTGAACCTGCCTCGCCAGCTTGGAGCTGCTGGCCAGTGAGATGGCCGCAACATGACCTGTCTTCCGGCTCCAGATCGCGGAGATCTCCTCCAGCGCATTCTTCAGGCTGGCGGCGGCGAATACGACGATCTTCTCGCTTGCCTTGGCATCGCCCGACCAGGCTCCCAGGAAGCCTCCGGTGACAACTGCGAGCGCGAGAACGAGCGGCGCGAGCCATCGCGTACGAATTCTCATGATCGTTTCCCCCACCGATATATTCCGTGAGATATAACGACATGAGTCAGCGCATGGCGCAACCGTTATTTCTGTTTGGCTATATCGAGAGGCTGCGACTCCGACCGAGTCAGCAGGCCTTGGAGCGTAGCGATCTCAGTGGCCGAGGCAGAACGGCTGTTTTCCTGGAGTTTGCGATAGAGGGCGAGCACCCGCTCACCTGTCTCGGTCACGGTCGCGCCGCCGTGCGCCGCACCGCCCCGCGAGCTGGTGACCAGGGGCTCCCCGAACATATTGTTCATGGTGTCGACCAGACCCCAGGCGCGCTTGTAGCTCATGCCGAGCTTGCGCCCGGCCGCGGCGATCGAGCCGGTTTGGCCGATCAGCGCCAGAAGATCCGCCTTGCCGGGACCGAACATGGTGCCGTTGGGGAAATAGAGTCGAATGCGCAGGCGAGTAGTATCGGATGGTGTGTTCATGCCGACAGTTTCCGTGGCATCGCTCGTCGAGACAAGGGGTATGCGCGCGCCCACTCGCTGTGCCTCTGCATGCGGGCAGCGCGCGGTCGGATGCTCGGATCGAGATGCTGTTCCCCAAATAGAATTTATGATTACAGTTGTCGATCAAGTGCCGGCCTTCAATGGCACATGCAATCAAACAAAGAGTATGTCGGGAGGATTGAGATGGCTGACGACCAAAGGAGCGGATCCACGGGGCTGCGCCGCCGCACCGTCCTGGCGGGTCTCGGGGCGACACTGGCGGCGCCACGCGTTGCCTTCGCCCAGAGCGCGACCACCATTCGCATCGGCGTGCCGACGAAGACCTACTGGCCGACCATCATCGCCGAAACGGCCATTCGCCAGAAGCTCTTCCAGAAGGAGGGCATCAAGGTCGAGCTGACGATCTATCGCAGTGGCGCAGAATGCTTCGAGGCGCTCGCCGCCGGCGCCGCCGACCTCGTCCAGAACTCGACGTCGAGTGTCGCGGCCGGCCTCAAGCGCGGCGTCAACGTGCGCTGCGTCGCCAATGGCGCCAACGGCTATTACGGCTGGCAACTCGTGGTGAAGGCGGGCTCGCCGGTGACCAAGGTGAGCCAGCTCGCGGGCAAGAAGGTCGGCATCACGTCGGCCGGCTCCGGCACCGACATCCTCGCGCGCTGGACGATGGCGGAGCACAAGGTGCAGTTCACCCGTGTTCCGCTCGGCGGTGGCGGTCTCGTGCCGAACCTGTTGACGGGCAATATCGACGCCACCGTGCTCTACTCGCCGCTGACCTACAAGGTCATCGACGAGAAGGTCGCCCGCGCGCTGGTCGATTTCGGCAAGGTCGTGCCGGCGCATTCGACCGGTGCCTGGATCGCCACCGACAAAGCCATCAAGGACAAGCCGGAGGCGTTGCAGAAGGTGCTGAACGGTCTGTTCGGCGGCGTCGGCTTCCTGGTGGACGATGCCAACCGCGCGGCCGCGATCAAGCTGGTCGCCGAGATCGACGAGATCCCCGAGCCCATCGCCGCGCGCGAGCTCGACGGAAACATCAAGAACCTGTCGCGGACCGGCGAGATGAAGCTGGAGTGGGCGGAGCGCTCTCTCGAAATGGGGCGCATGATCGGCATGAAGGATCTGGCGCCGGCCAAGGACATCTTCATCACGAAGTTCAAGCCGGTACCGACCAAGGCCTGATCGCCGTCGATCCAGGCCAGCCGAGAGGTCCCCGGCGAGCTGCGCGTCGCGACGTGGCGCGCAGCCGCCCCCGCCAACCCAGTCGGGATCGACAGGTCGTCGTGAAGCGCTCCACCATCATCATCGTTCGTCTGGCAATCCTCGCCGCCGTGCTCGGCGCCTGGGAGTATCTGCCGCGCTCCGGAACCGTGAATCCGCTGCTGCTGCCACCGTTGACCGACGTCCTCGTGATGCTGAAAACGCAGCTCGCGCGGCCGCTTGTGCAGGAGGCCATCCTGGTCACCGCGCTCGAGGTGATCGTGGCGTTCCTCATCGCCGTCCCAATCGGCGCCGCGGCCGGCATCGCCATTGCCGAGTTCCCGTATGCCGGGGCGATCTTCAAGCCGATGCTGTTCTACGTCTTCAGCATCCCGAAATCGATCTTCCTGCCGATGTTCATTCTCGTGTTCGGCATCGGCTTTCAGCAGAAGGTCGCCTACGCGGCCTTCACGACGGCGTTCGTGGTGCTGATGAGTGCGACAGCGGCGGTCGAGTCGGTCAAATCCGATTATGTCCTGGTGGCGCGCTCGTTCGGGGCGACGCCCATGCAGATTCTACGGCGCGTCTACGTGCCGAGCATGATGCCCGTCCTTCTGGAGACGCTGCGCATCTCGATGATCTTCAATTTCACCGGCGTCATGATCGCGGAGATGTACGCCTCGCGCACCGGAATCGGTCATCTCATCTCGAACTGGGGCGAGAATTTCCAGATGCCGCAGCTCTTCGCCGGCGTCATCATTCTGGCCGTCGTGGCGATCGCATTCAATGAAACCGTGCGCTACCTGGAGGCGCGATGCAGTACGTG
>JAGRKR010000598.1:0-1511 GCA_020442225.1 Hyphomicrobiaceae bacterium
GGTGATGTATGCCGGCCGCATGGTCGAGACCGGCCCGGTGCGCGAGGTCTTCGCCAATCCGCGCCACCCCTACACGAGAATGCTGATCAACGCGCTGCCGTCGCTCAATCGGCGCGGCGCCTTCGTCGGCATTCCCGGCGTCCCGCCCTCGCTGCTGACGCGCCTGCCCGGCTGCCCGTTCCATGTGCGCTGTCCGAAGGCCTTCGATCGCTGCAGGACGGAGATGCCCGCCGTCCACACGGCGCAGCCCGGCCACAACGTCATGTGCCACCTGGAGGATGCCTAGATGGCCGAGACCGGCAGGCTCGAAGCCATCCGCGCCAGCATGGTATTCCATGCCGGCTTCCGCAATCGGCACTCCAAGACGGCGGTCAATGCCGTGTCGCTGGCGATCGGCGGGGCGAAGCCGACGATCACGGCCATCGTCGGCGAGAGCGGCAGCGGCAAGACGACGCTCGCCAACCTGCTGCTCGGCTTCCTCCATCCGACCGGCGGCGAGATCCGCTATTCCGGCAAGAACCTCACCGCCATGAGCCGGAACGAGCAGATGACCTTCCGGCGCGAGGTCCAGGCAATCTTCCAGGACCCGTTCGAGGTCTTCAATCCGTTCTACATCGTCGATCACGCGCTGATGACGCCGCTCAAGATGTTCGGCCTTGCCCGCGGCGGCGACGAGGCGCGGACGCTCGTCGAGAACGCGCTGACCACGGTCGGCCTGCGCCCGCAGGACACGCTCGGCCGTTATCCGCATCAGTTGAGCGGCGGCCAGCGGCAGCGCGTCATGATCGCCCGCGCGCTTCTCCTGAAACCGCGGATCATCCTTGCCGACGAGCCGGTGTCGATGGTCGATGCGTCGCTGCGCTCGACCATTCTGGAAACGCTCTTCAAGCTTCGTCAGGAAGCCGGAATCTCGCTCATCTACATCACCCACGACATTACGACGGCCTACCAGATCGCCGATCATGTCTATGTGCTGTATGGCGGCTCGGTCGCCGAGGCGGGCGCGGCCGAGGAAGTCATTAGCCGGCCGCAGCACCCCTACACCAAGGCCCTGATCGACGCGATTCCCTCGCCCGATCCCGACGTGCCCTGGCATCTGGAAGAGGCGACCGAGGAGAAGGCCGACGAGGCGAGCATCGCCACGGTCGGCTGCCCGTACCGGCCGCGCTGCCCGCATGCCATGGATGTCTGTGCCGGCGAAGCGCCGCCGCTCTATCGCGTCGAAGGGCACCGCGCCGCGTCCTGCTACCTCTTCCGCGACGGCCCCACCGTTTCCGCCGACGAACTGCTGAGCGAAACGCCATGATCCTCGACAGCCATTGCCATTGCTGGGCGCGCTGGCCCTACGAGCCGCCGGTTCCCGATCCCGACAGCCGGGCGGTTGCGCCGCAACTCCTCATGGAGATGGAGACCAACGGCGTCGAGCGCGCCGTGGTGATCTGCGCCGGCATCGGCGGCAATCCCGACAACAATGACTATGTCGTCGGCGAGGCGGCGAAGGCCGGCGGGCG
>JAGRKR010000598.1:1618-2620 GCA_020442225.1 Hyphomicrobiaceae bacterium
GGCTTCACGCACTATCTCCGCGAGGACGATCCGCACGCGGCAGAATGGCTGCTCACCGAGGACGGCCGCGCCTTCTTCGAGGTGGCCCGGCGCCATCGCCTGATCGCCAGCATCGCCTGTGCGCCATGGCACATCCCGGCGCTTTCGGCCCTTGCCGATGCGTTCCCCGAAGTGCCGATCCTGCTGCATCATCTCGCCCGGTTCGGCCCCAAGGCGCGCGACAACCCGGATGCGCTCGCCCAGGTGCTCTCCATCGCGCGGCACCCGAACATGCATGTGAAGGTTTCCGGCTACGGCAACGTGTCGGGGCCCGAGCATGAATATCCCTATCCCGGCGTGCGCTGGGTGGTGCGCGCCCTGTACGACGCCATCGGCCCCTGGCGGCTGCTCTGGGGGTCGGACTATCCCGTGTCGCGTCGCTACATGACCTATCGCCAGACGCTCGACATGGTGCGCCGCCACCATGACGGCATCCCCGAGGAGGATGTCGGCATCATCCTCGGAGGCGCACTCGACCGGCTGCTCTCGGCCTGATCCGTCCTAGGCCGGCAGGCGTTTCGTCGGCGTCAGCGCACGCGGGTCGGTGACGATCTCGATCACGGTCGCCACGTCGGCCTTGCGGGCGTCTCCCATTGCCACAGCAAACTCCTCAGTCCGCGTGATGCGCATGCCGTTCAGCCCGTAGGCGCGGGCGAGCGCCGCGAAATCCGGATTCTTGATGTCCGTGCCCGAGACGCGGCCGGGATAGTGCGCCTCCTGATGCATCCGGATCGTGGCGTACATGGAATTGTTGATCACCAGCACGATCAGCTTGAGATCATTCTGCGCGATGGTGCCGAGCTCCTGGCAGGTCATCTGGAAGCAGCCGTCGCCGGCAAGCACCACCACCTCGCGCTCCGGGTGGCGGAGCTTCGCGGCAATGCCAGCCGGCAGGCCGTAGCCCATCGAGCCCGAGGTTGGTGCGACCTGCGTGCGGTAGTGGTCGTGCCGGTAGAAGCGGTG
>JAGRKR010000598.1:2704-2945 GCA_020442225.1 Hyphomicrobiaceae bacterium
GAGATTGAAGTCGCCCGGCACCTCCGTCGCGCGGTCGCTCCACGCGCGATAGTCGCGATTGGCGGCCTCGGTCCATGCGCGCCAGCGCAAGCTGGGCGGCGCGGCGATGTCCTGAACCATGGCGAGGAGGTTCGACGGGCTGGCATTGATCGCCCGATGCGGCTGGTAGACCCGGCCGAGCTCGTTCGGATCGGCGTGGATGTGGACGAGCTTCTGCCGCGGGGCAGGGATGTCGAACAGC
>JAGRKR010000599.1 GCA_020442225.1 Hyphomicrobiaceae bacterium
CCGACCGCGGCACCTGGATCTCGTTCAAGAACAAGGGCGACTTGATGATCGTCGTCGAGGGGGACCAGCGTCTTTTCAACCAGTACGGCATCATGCTGGTCAATCCGGCCAAGCACCCCAAGGTCAAGAAGGCCGAGGGGCAGAAGTTCGTCGACTGGATCATCTCGCCCGAGGGGCAGGCGGCGATCGCGGCCTACAAGATCGGCGGTCAGCAGCTGTTCTTCCCCAACGCGGGCAAGGGCAAGTAAGCCTGTCGATCGCAATGTCTCGAAACGGAGAGGGACGGCGGCGCCAGCGTCCGCCGGACCCGACCCGTCGAGAGGCTCTTTTCTGCGCCACAGCCAAGCTTCCATGGTCGCACGCGTAGCCTACCCGGGGCTCGCGCAGGTTCACGTGCCGTTCATTCGCACGCAGCTATCCTCCAGCTTCTCTATGTGTTTTTCTGCAGCCGGCCTTTGCGTCGTGCGGCAGGAGCCCTATCTGACGCTGGGGCGGAGACGCCCACTTGCGATTGCGCTTGGCCCGGAGGCCTTAGAGGCTGTGAGCAGGATTGCCGTGATCCTCATCTGCATGGCGCTTTTCGCAGGACCGGCAGAGAGCGCCTCGCTCGACCTGCTGCATCCCGCACGCAGCAAGTCGTGCGTTCAGTCGTGCAAGTCGCAGCGCAACCAGTGTGTGCTCAGGACCAAGAACCTGTCGCGTTGTGCAGCGGTCATGCAGAAGTGCCTCGAGCGCTGCATCCGGCGTCGCTGAGCCGCGCGGCGTGCCCCTGTCTGCACCCTGACGCCCAGCCCACCCTTATTTCTGACGGATGATGACGACCGCGAGCGAGCGCGGGCCATGTGCGCCCATGACGATCGTCTGCTCGATGTCGGCGGTGCGCGATGGTCCCGAGATCAGGTTGATCGTTCGCGGCAGCGGGCCGTTGCCGACGCTCGCGCGAACGCGGCCCCACACCGCCTCGTAGGAGCCGGCGATCTTGCTCTGCTCGACCACGACGATGTGGGTATCGGGCAGGAAGTTGAGTGTGACCGGATTGTCCTTGCCCGAAGCCAGGAACAAGGTGCCGGTCTCTGCGGCGGCGGCCGTGGCGTGCGAGATGCCTACGGCGTCACCGGCTTCGGCGGCGCCATCCAGACACTCGACCGCGGACTCCTGCTGCCACGGCATGCGCCGCAGCAAGGCATCCTGCCCCATGCGCACACGCGCGGGCAGATTGGAGCGGCGCAGATAGTCGGCGACAGCGGCCGGAACGTCGCGCGGGGTCTCGACCTCGATGACCGTGGCAGCCTGGGATTCGAGCATCTGGCGGAACAGGGCGATCAATTGCTCGCCCGGCAGGTTCGCGCGCGCCGGCACCAGATTGGCGGGGTGCAGGCGCAAGCGGTCCTTGACGACGGCGCTGCGCAGTTCGTCCACGGTGGCGCCGCCGAGTGCCGTACGGATCTTGTCGAGCAGTCGCTCGCGCGCGCGCGATCCCGTCTGCGGGGGTGGGTCCGGACGCTTGAAGCGGGCCTTTCTCATGACTTGTCCTGCCGGTCCTGGTCCTGATTGCGCCCGGCGGCCCACAGCGCCTGGAACGTGCGTCCATGCGGCGCCGGCAGATCGCGGTGGCGCGTCCAGCCGCCGGCGAATGGCAGCCAGCGGAGCCGGCCCGTGCTGCCGCTGACGAGCTTCAGCATGGCGACGCCGAGACGGCTGGCGAGCCGGTAGAGACGGGGGTGGCGGGCCAGCCATGCCCAGGCGGCCAGGCCAAAGCGGAAACCGGCCGTCGTATTGCCGCTCTCGAAGGCCTCCTCGCGCCACTGTCGCATCAGCTTCGGCAGCGGGATCTTGACCGGGCAGACCGCTTCGCAGCGCCCGCACAGCGTCGAGGCGTTCGGCAGGTGCGACGACTGGCGGATGCCGAGCAGCGAAGGCGTCAGCACCGAGCCGATGGGGCCGGGATAGACCCAGCCGTACGCATGGCCGCCGATCGCATGATAGACCGGGCAGTGGTTCATGCAGGCCCCGCAACGGATGCAGCGGAGGACCTCCTGGAAGGCGCTGCCGAGCAGCTCGCTGCGACCGTTGTCGAGAATGACGACGTGGTAGGCCTCGGGCCCGTCCGGATCGTCCGGGCGGCGCGCGCCCGTCGAGAACGTCGTGTAGGTGGAGATCTCCTGGCCGGTCGCCGAGCGGGCGAGCAGGCGGATGAGCGTGCTGGCGTCCTCGAGGGTCGGCACGACCTTGTCGATCGAGGCGATGACGACGTGCACCTTCGCCAGCGATTGCGTGAGATCGCCGTTGCCCTCGTTGGTGACGATGACGGACGAGCCGGTCTCGGCGATCAGGAAATTCGCGCCGGTGATGCCGACGTCGGCCGTCAGGAACTTCTGGCGCAGCACCTGACGCGCCTCGGCGACGAGCTCCGACGGCTCCGTCAGCGAGCGCCCCTCTGCGAGGTCCGCATGCACGCGCCGGAAATCGGCCTCGACCTGCTCCTTGTTGAGGTGCACGGCAGGCGCGATGATGTGGGACGGCGTCTCGCCGCGAAGCTGGATGATGTACTCGCCGAGATCGGTCTCGACGACATCCAGGCCGCTGGCGGCCAGATGCGCATTGAGCCCGATCTCTTCCGAGATCATCGACTTGCCCTTGGTGACGACGCGGGCGCCGGCCTGGCGGCAGATCTCGAGAATGATGCTGCAGGCGTCGGAGGCCGTCTCGGCCCAATAGACGTGGGCGCCGGCGGCGGTCGCGCGCTTCTCGTACTCGGTGAGATAGAGATCGAGATGCTGCAGCGTGTGGTTCTTGATGTCGCGACCGGCGTTTCGCAGATCCTCGAATTCAGGCAGACGCTCGCGGGCGTCGGCCCGCTTCTGGACGAAACCGACCGGCACTTTCGCCAGGGCCCGCTGCAACTGGTGGTCCGCCAATGCGCGGGCCGCGTTGCCTGGGAAGTTGCGTGTGCTCGGCTCCATCGGCTGGTCTTTCCGCTCGTCAGCTGTCGTTGCCGGCGATGGCCGGCTCGTCGAGCAGTCCTGCCAGGATCTCGGTGACGTGACGCGCCTCGACCGCCACGCCCTGCCTGCGCAGCTTGCCGGCGATGTTCATGAGGCAGCCGAGATCGCCAGCGAGGACGAGGTCCGGCTGGCAGGCGGCGATGTTCGAGGTCTTGCGCTCGACGATGGCGTTGGAAATGTCGGGGTACTTCGTCGAGAAGGTGCCGCCGAACCCGCAGCACGTCTCGCATTCGTTCATCTCGGTGAGCTGTAAGCCCTCGACCGATGCGAGAAGCTTGCGCGGCTGTGCCTTGATGCCGAGCTCACGCAAGCCGGAGCAACTGTCGTGATAGGTGATGCGGCCCTGATAGCTGGCGGAAACTCTGGTCACGGCGAGAACGTCGGTCAGGAAGGAGACGATCTCGTGAACCTTGCCGCAGAAGGCAGCGGTACGGGCGCTCCACTCGGGGTCGTCGGCGAGCAGCTCGGGATAGTGCAGCTTCAACATGCCGGCGCATGAGCCCGACGGGGCCACCACGTAGTCGAAGCCCTCGAATGCGGTGATGGTCTGCCTGGCGAGCTTGGCGGCGTTGGCGCGGTCACCCGAGTTATAGGCAGGCTGCCCGCAGCAGGTCTGGGCCAGCGGCACCTCGACCGTGCAACCGGCGTCCTCCAGCAGCTTCACGGTCGCGAAGCCGACGCAAGGGCGGAAGAGGTCGACCAGGCAGGTGATGAAGAGCCCGACTCTCGGGCTCGCGTTGACGGGGCTACGCATGATGCGCCAGTCGAACCAATGGTTTGTGTTCGGCCGTCATGGGGTATCGGTGCCGCGCAGCCAAGGAGTGATGGACACGCAACCCCGGCTGCCATCTTCGGCCAGGCTGGCCGTCAGAATAGCCTGCCAGCCCCAGCTTAACCAGTTGTCTTGCGTAGGCGTTCCGGTTTCAGCCTTAACGGGGCGGCCCTGAAATCTCCGAATAATGCGATCCCCTCAGCAGACGCCGAGGGGATCATCATGGACGACTGTCCTGCATATCGCGCGTCTACTTCGCGTACTTCTTGAGGTAGGCGATGATATCCTTGCGATCGGCGGGGTCCCGCAATCCGACGAAAGCCATCTTATTGCCCTCGACGAACCCACGGGGGTCGGCAAGGTACTTGTCGATCGTCTCATCGGTCCAGGTCAGGCCCTTGCCGCCCGCGGCCTTCATGGCATCGGAGTAGGCGAAAGCCTCGGCCGTTCCGGCCTTGCGGCCGAAGACCTTGTTCAGGGCGGGGCCTACGGCGTTTGTCGCACCAGGGCCGACTCTGTGACACGCCTTGCACTTGGCGTTGAAGATGTCCTGTCCATTCTCGACATCCTGCGCCAGGGCCGCATGCGAGAGCCCGACAAGAGCAGTGATTGCGATGGCAGTACGTGCAGCGGTCGCCAGCTTGTGCATTGCCTCACTCGTTCGTTTCAGGTGGACGGAATCGTGATTGGGGAGCCGAGCAGGCGGGCTGTCGTCGTGATCCGATCGATCATCCCGCGGCTCCCATCGGCACCCTAAGGAGTGTCATGGGCGGTTTGAAGGATGAAGACCGGAACGCGACGAAGTGATGCAGCCGCCGGCCGTCTCAGCGTTCGGCGAGTGCGGCGCCCTTTTTGGGCTTGCCCGCTCGCGTCACCGCCGCAGGCGGATTGGCGCTGGCGATGTCGAGCGACTTGTCCCAGTAGGGTTCGGGTCCATAAAGCTCGGCCAGGAAGTCGATGAAGACGTTGACCTTGGCCGGCATGAACTCCCGGCATGGGTAGACGGCATAGACCGAGACGTTCGACGAGCCGACGTAATCGGGCAGTACGGCTTTGAGCTCACCTGTCATCAACTCCGGCCCGACGTCCCAGGTGGAGCGCAGTCCGACGCCCAGACCGGCCATGATGGCCTCGCGGATGAACTCGCTGGAGTTGGAGCGGATGTTGCCCTTGACCCGAAGCTGCAAGGGGCCTTCCGGGCCATCCAGCCGCCACACGTCCTGCGCGCCGGCCGACAGACAGTTCAGGTGCTCGAGGTCGGCAAGCGTATTCGGCGTGCCGTAGCGCTCGAGGTATGCGGGGGCCGCGCAGATCACGCGGCGGTTGGGCGCGAGCTTGCGCGCCACCAGGCTCGAGTCCTTGAGCTCGCCGATCCGCACGGCGACGTCGAAGCCCTCCCGGATGATGTCGACGTTGTTGTCGGTGAGATGGAACTCCATCTCGATCTCGGGATAGCGCGCGAGGAACTGCGACAGATAGGGCGCGATGTGAAGCCGGCTGAACGTCGTGGGCGCCGTCACCTTGAGCACGCCGCGCGGCCGCGTGTTGCGCCGGCTGACGAAATCCTCCGCCTCGTCGATGAGGCTCAGGATGTCGACGACACGCTTGAAGAAGCCCTCCCCCGTTTCCGTCAGGGTGAGCTGGCGCGTGGTGCGCTGGAACAGCCGCGTGCCCAGTCGTTCCTCCAGCAGGCTGATCCGCTTGCTGACAACGGCCGGCGAGAGCCCCATCTCGCGACCTGCCGCGGACATATTGCCGGTGCGGGCTACACGTGCGAAAATTTCAAGATCGGTGATTGCGGTCACGACGCCGTCCTTTCGTTGCCTCCGCCGTCCCCTAGTCCCAAGTCTTTTTCCATATCGTTCATTATTGTCTGGATGGACGAAAGTGTGTCGCACGAAGGCGTGATTATTGAAATTGATGTTCTGTTGTGTTGAAAATAGATCGCGGCGTCTATCCATCTGAAAATTAATGATAAAATACACGTGTTAGAATCGGTGCAGGCCAGAGAGGTCAAGCGATCACGATGTCGGAAATAGTGCTCCCGCAACCCGATCAAGCGGTCATCGGCCGCCGGGAGGCCATTGGCGGTGACCTCCGACGGCTGATGAGCGAGGGGGAGGTCATCACGGACGATGACGGCCGCCGCGCCTTCGAGACGGACGCGCTGACGGCCTACCGGCGCATGCCGCTGGCCGTCGTGCTGCCGCGTAGCACGGAGGAGGTGTCGCGTGTCCTCGCCTATTGTCACAAGGAAGGGATCAAGGTCGTTGCCCGCGGCGCCGGCACGTCGCTCAGCGGCGGTGCGCTGCCCGCGGAGGACGCCATCGTCGTCGCCGTGACGAAGTTGAACAAGGTCCTCGAGGTCGATTACGAGAACCGGGTCGCCAGGGTCGAGGCCGGCATCACCAACCTCGCGATCTCGGCGGCGGTCGCCGAGCGCGGCTTCTTCTACGCGCCCGATCCGTCGAGCCAGCTTGCCTGCACGCTCGCCGGCAACATCGGCATGAACTCCGGCGGCGCGCATTGCCTCAAGTACGGCGTCACCACGAACAACATCCTCGGCGTCAAGATGGTGCTGATGAGCGGCGAGGTCGTGGAGATCGGCGGCGCCCATCTCGATGCCTCCGGCTACGACCTGCTCGGCCTCATCGTCGGGTCGGAGGGGCAGCTCGGCATCGTGACAGAGGCGACGGTTCGCATTCTGCGGGCGGCTGAAGGCGCGCGCCCGATGCTGCTCGGGTTCGAGTCGAGCGAAGCTGCCGGACAGTGCGTCTCCGCCATCATCGCCCAGGGCATCATTCC
>JAGRKR010000600.1 GCA_020442225.1 Hyphomicrobiaceae bacterium
CGCAGGACGGCGGCCGCGGCCGCTGCGGCGTGGATCGGTGCCGATCCCGAGAGATCCGGAGGCCTGGCTCCGCGAGCCCGGCCTCAGCCCTCCCGGAGCAAGCCGCGCGCCTCGGCGCGGCGGCGAATGATGTGGCCGATCGACAGCGGTCCCGGTCCACTGCGGATGATCATCAACAAGGCGACGGCCCACAGGCCATGGGTCACGTAGGCGCCGGGGTAGACGAAGAACTGGATGACGGCCGTCATGCCGAGCAGGGCGAGCGCCGCGAACCGCGCGCCGAAGCCGAACCAGAGCAGCCACGGGAGCGTCAGCTCGGCGGCGGTCGCCATAACCGCCCATACGCGCGACTGGTTGCAGGGAACGCGGGAGAACGACTGGGTGTCTATGGGCGTCGCGTCCGATGGCTCCTGCGGCGTGCCGAAGGGCCTGATCTTTGGCTTTCCCGTGACCTGCTCCGAGGGGCGGTGGAGCATCATGCAGGGGCTCGAGCTCAATCCGATGGATCAGTTGCTGTTCGACGCGACCCGGGCCGAGTTGCTCAAGGAGTACGCGGACGCAAGCGAGATCCTGGAGCAGGCGCACTGACGCGAGATGGACCGGAACCTGCGGGTGCAAAACGAGGAATGGTGATGAAAGCGAAAGCTGTTGCCCTGCTGATCCTGTCCCTGTCCGCCTCCCTCGTGCCGGTGCTGCCAGCATCGGCCGAGCCGGCTGCCTGGCGAGCGGAAGGGTGGACGCGCACCGACTTCGGCCGCACGACGATAAAGTGGGGCGAGATCCTCTCCGGCGGCCCGCCCAAGGATGGCATCCCCTCGATCGACAAGCCCCTGTTCAAGCCCGTGACGGAGGTCTCAGGTCTGGCGCCGGTCGATCCGGTGATCGGGCTCGAGATCGCCGGCGATGCCCGCGCTTATCCCCTGCGTATCCTGATATGGCACGAGATTGTCAACGATGTCGTCGGCGGCCGGCCCGTGGCGGTCACATACTGTCCGCTCTGCAACTCGGCGCTCGTGTTCGAGCGTCGCGTGGGTGAGCGCGTGCTCGATTTCGGAACCACGGGCAAGCTGCGGAACTCTGATCTCGTCATGTACGATCGCCAGACGGAGTCCTGGTGGCAGCAGTTCACGGGAGAGGCGATCGTTGGTGCCTTTCTCGGAACGGCGCTGAAGCTCGTGCCGGCGCGGCTCGAGTCCTTTGCCGACTTCAAGGCGCGCCATCCCGGTGGGCGCGTGCTCGTGCCGACGGACCCGCATGCGAGGCGCTACGGCGACAATCCCTATGAAGGATACGATCGGAGCGCCAGACCGTTTCTGTACCAGGGCGAGCTGCCGAGCGGCGTTCCGGCTATGGCGCGTGTCGTCGTCGTGCGACCCGAGACGGGGGCGCCTGTGATCGTGGCGCTCGAGCACGTGCGAAAGAACGGGCCTTTGACGATCGGCGCGCTCCGTCTCTCCTGGCGTGCCGGGCGGGCCTCTGCCGTCGATGCCGCGCAAATTGCGAAGGGGCGGGACGTCGGCACCGTAGAGGTCGTGCGCATCGGCGAGGACGGCACCAGGACACCGGTCGTCTACGACGTCACGTTCGCATTCGTCGCGCACGCGTTTCATCCGGAGGTCCCCATCGTGAAGGCGCGCTAGCGACCGGCCGCCGCCCATCCGGGCGCGGGCTCCTGGCCGGAAGACAGGCGTTGCAATTCGGCTGAGAGCCGAGGCGTCATCCAATCGACGAACGCGCGCACCTTGGCAGCCAGCAGCCGGGAGTCCGGATAGACGATGTGCACAGGCGATGCCGCCGGCCAATGCGGCTGCAGCAACGGCTGCAAACGGCCCGCGCGGATGCTCTCGCCGGCCATGTAGCAGTAGAGGCTGGTGATGCCGTGGCCCGCCTCCGCCGCGAGCAGTGCGGCCGAAGCGTCGTTGACCTCGAGCAGCGGCGGCGCGGTAACGTGCACACGCTTGCCCTTGTCCATGAGAACCAGCCCGCGCTGGGGCATGAGCCCGGAGAAGCCGACGAGGCTGTGCGCCTTGAGGTCCTGGAGGTCGCGAGGCTCGCCGCGTCGCGCGAGATAGGCGGGGCTGGCGACGACCACCCGGCGCACCTCGCCGATGCGCCGCGCGATGATGCTGGAGTCCGGCAATTCCCCGATCCTCACGCCGACATCGAGGCCTTCCTCCACCAGATTGACCACACGGTCGACGAGCATCAGCGATGCTGTGATGGCAGGGTGCGCGGCGAGAAAATCCCCGAGCTTGCGCGCCAGGGCGATGCGCCCGAACGTGACCGAGGCCGTCACTGCAAGATGACCGCTTGGCGTCGTCGTGCCGCCGCTGACCTCCTGCTCCGCCGTTTCGAGGCCAGCCAGCAGGCGCCGCGCGCTGGCGAGAAAGCGCTGTCCGGCCTCCGTCAGGCTCAGGCTGCGCGTCGTTCGGTTGACGAGGCGCGCACCGAGACGGGCCTCGAGTGACGACACCGCGCGGGTCACGGCCGGCGGCGACATGTTGAGCCGCCGCGCGGCGCCGGCGAAGCTGCCGGCATCGACCACGGCGACGAACACTTCCATCTCGAGCAGGCGGTCCATCGATCATTCCTCCATCTGGAACAATCCATTCCAGAGAATGGGCATTCATTCAATGCGTGCGTGCTGCCACGTTAGCGGCGTCGGCGGGCCGAGACCCCAGGACTGTCCGAAAGCCCGTCCCGCCCATGACATCCCGACCAGCGTCAACTTCAGGAGCCCGAAATGGCCAGTCGTCTTTCCCGCAGGGGCGTTTTGACAGCGCTCGCCGCCACGCCGGTCCTCGGCGTGCTGCATTCCACCGCCTTGCCGCGCACCGTCCAGTCGCCGCCGCCTCTGCCGCCCATGGCCAGCATCCGGATCGGCCGCTTCGAGGTCACGGCCCTCACCGACGGCTACGCCGACATGCCCTACGGCTACTTCACCGGCCGCACCGCCGCGGACATCCAGCGCTCGGCAGGCGCCGTCTCCGCCGCACGTCCGACCGGCCTGCGGCTGGCGTTCAACCAGTTCCTCGTGCGCGACGGCGCGCAACTCGTGCTCATCGACACCGGACCCGCCGGGGCCATCGGTGACTCCGGCCGACTGCCGGCGGCGCTGGCGGCCCAGGGCGTGCGGCCTGCGGACATCGACGCCGTCGTGCTGACCCATCTTCATGTCGACCACATCTCCGGTCTCGTTGCCGGCGGCCGCAAGGTTTTCGCCAACGCCGAGGTCTATGCCGACCGGCGCGATGTCGCGCACTGGACCGACGCCGCCAAGCGGG
>JAGRKR010000601.1 GCA_020442225.1 Hyphomicrobiaceae bacterium
CGCGGTCAGCGACAGGTGCACGGTGTTGCCGTCGAAGGTGCGGTCCGACGAGGCGCCGAGGTGATACTTGACGTCACCCGAGCCTTCGACGTCGTCGGGCTTGAACGAGCCGCCCTTGAACTCGTTGAAGATGGCGCGGTGCGGCTTGCCCATGACGCTGGCGAGCACGTTGAGCCGACCGCGATGCGCCATGCCGATGACGATGTCGCGCACACCGAGCTGGCCGCCGCGCTTGATGACCTGCTCGAGGGCCGGCACCAGCGCCTCGGCGCCATCGAGGCCGAAGCGCTTCGTGCCGGTGTACTTTACGTCGCAGAATTTCTCGAAGAGCTCGGCCTCGACCAGCTTGTTGAGGATCGCGCGCTTGCCCTCGCGTGTGAAGGTGATGTCCTTGTCCGGGCCCTCGATGCGCTCCTGCAGCCAGCGCTTCTGCTGCGGGCTCGAGATGTGCATGAACTCGAAGCCGATGTTCCGGCAGTACGTGCGGCGCAGGATCTTGAGGATCTGGCGCACCGTTGCGGTCTCGATGCCCAGCACCTTGTCGATGAACACGGGCCGGTCGAGATCGGCCTCCATGAACCCGTAGGATTCAGGTTTCAGCTCCTGATGGGCCTTGCGCTCGGCGATGCCGAGCGGGTCGAGCGAAGCCGCCAGATGGCCGAGCACGCGATACGAGCGGATCATCATGAGCGCCCGGATGGAATCCTGCGTGGCGCGATGCGTGGCCGCCGGCGAGACCTCGACATTGAGGCGCGTGGCGTGCGCCCGGAGCTTGTCGCCGAGATCGCGCTGTAGACCGTTCCAGTCGCCGCCGAAGGCCGCGAGCAGATCGTCGTCCTCGCGGCTCGGCACGGGAGGCTGCGCCCACGAGGGGCCTTCCTTGCCGCCCTGGCTCGAGGCGCGCTCGTCTTGCAGGCTCTGGAAGAAGCGTCGCCACTCCTCGCTGACCGCGCCGGGGTTGCGCTGATACTCCGCCTGCAACTCCTCGATATAGGCCGCGTTCACACCGTGGAGGAAGGAGGTCTGCGCGAAAGCATTGTTCGAGTCTTGCCGCGACATGTGTTGGCGGTCTCCGATTGGAGTTTCCGAGCGCTTGTTGCAGTGCAGCGCCTGCGTCCAGGGTACTTAGCCAAATTCGAATCCTTAGTACAGCCTGCTGCCGGGCAGAAGGCCGACCATTGTCGGGGACGGACGCTGCGCCGGCACCCCGCCATATGGCGGTGCGGCGTCGGAACCTCAATGTCCGGATGTGGCGGCAGGTGGAAGCGGCGGCGTGCGCCCCATGGGCGGCCTGCCAGCGCGGCTCGAAAGGGGCCGTGCGCTCGGGCCACAATGTCCGAGCGACGCTCGCCGCGCAGCTTTGATCAAATCAGCGAGAGCGGACGCCGCAGTGCGTCTGCGACATCCGCCTGGGGTCAGGCCTTCAGCACTGCGGCAAGCGTTGTGCCGAGGGCCGCCGGGTTGTCGGCGATGGCCATCCCGGCCGCCTGCATGGCCTCGAGCTTGTCCTCCGCCTTGCCCTTGCCGCCGGCGATGATGGCGCCGGCGTGGCCCAT
>JAGRKR010000602.1 GCA_020442225.1 Hyphomicrobiaceae bacterium
CACATCATCATGAGATCGGCGGTCTTGGCGGCCGCCGCCACCTCCATGACCTTGAACTTCGAGCCCTCGGCCTTCTTGGCGGAGGCCGAGCCCTTGCGCAGCCCGATCACGACGTCCTTGGCGCCGGAGTCGCGCAAATTGAGGGCATGCGCGTGTCCCTGGCTGCCGTAGCCGACGACCACGACCTTCTTGCCTTTGATGAGGTTGATGTCGGCGTCGCGATCATAGTAGACGCGCATGAGGTCTTCGCTCCTTGCAAGGTGTCCCGAGGTAAACTTTGGAGAAAGCTTGTTCAGCCGGTGCTTGTGCTCCGCTGCGATATCCCTAGACCATCCCGCCAGCGCGAACAAGCTACAAGCCGTCGCGTGGGGTCGTCAGGGAGCCTGTCGGCAGCCGGAGGCTTAAGATCGGCTCAGGCGACCGCCTGGCGATCCATCAGATCGACCAGTTCGCCGGTCCCCTGCTGGCGGACATAGACGGAGAAGCCGAGCTCATCGACGAGGCCGCCCATAGTGTGTCGCAGCTCGGCCGCAACCTGCGCGATGCGGGCGCGCTGGGTCAGGTCGCCGTGCCGCAGCATGAGATGCCAGAAGATCAGGTCGAGCGCCGCCGACTTGATGTAGTCGATGCTGGTCTCGTAGCCGGCGATCCAGGCCATCTTGTTCGAGGCGGACAGCAGGTACTGGGCGTTGCGCGCGCTCATGAAGAGGCAGGAGCCGAGATAGAGCCCGTCGAGGCTCGAGGCTCCCAGCGCCTTCACCAGACACTTCTTGATATCGGCCCGGGACACGTGGTCCCCGTTGGGACACTCGAGGTAGTCGCCCTGACCGTGAGCCGCGATATAGACGTAGCGCACCTCGCCGCGCGAGCTGAGCCAGACGAGGGCTTCCTTGAAGCTCTCCTTGCCAACGAAGCGCTCGTACCAGAACGCGTGGCTGTCGTGATGAAACTGGCTGAGGAAATCGAAGGTGGGCTTAACCGTATCAGGGCTGCGCCGCCACCACTGGGCCTCGAGGACAGCCAATCTGAAATCCGTATCCGCCATCCCCTGTCTCTCACGCGTCGGTGTCTTCGCCTTGCGGCGGCGCTTCTGAGCCTGTGGGCGAATCGGTTTTTTCATGCCCACAGCATACTGGAAGCCCGGACGGCGTCACATGCCCTCCGCGCCTCGACCGATCGCTGCAAGACCCGTGCGAGATACCTCCACCAGGCCGAGCGGCTGCATCAATATGATGAACTGGTCGATCTTGCTGGAGCGCCCGGTGATCTCGAACACGAAATGCTCGATGGAGGCGTCCACGACCGTCGCACGAAAGGCCTCGGCCAGCCGCAGAGCCTCGACACGCTTGTCGCCCTTGCCCGCAACCTTGACGAGTGCCAGCTCGCGCGCCAGCGGGTTGCCTTTGACCGTGAGATCGACGACCCGGTGCACCGGCACCAGCCGCTCGAGCTGATGCTTGATCTGCTCGATCACCATCGGCGTCCCCGTGGTCACGATGGTGATCCGGGACAGATGCTTCTCGTTCTCGGTTTCGGAGACGGTAAGGCTGTCGATGTTGTAGCCGCGCCCCGAGAACAGGCCGATGACCCGCGCGAGCACGCCTGGCTCGTTGTCGACGAGGACGGACATGGTGTGCTGCTCGGACTGATCGGATGGTGCCATCGTCTTTCTCACTCTCCCGGATTGAGCGCTCTATAGCCCAATCCTCGGGGCATGGGAAATGGCCACGCGCGATGCCTTAATACAACATCGTTCAATTGTTTTGCCGGAAACTATATCTCAACGGCTTCCTGCTACCTATCTGTGGGCAAGCCTCAATTCGTCAGACGTAGGACTTGGACCATGAAGCGCTCCAGAAAAATCGCCCTCATCAGCATGGGCGTCAGCACGCTCGCCCTGGCAGCCTGCGAGGAAGCCAAGACCGAGGCCTCGATTTTCCGGACCGTCGCCGAGTGCGTCCAGAGCGGGCAGTTCACGGCCAAACAGTGCGAGCACGCCCAGGCCTACGCCATCTCCGAGCACGACATGGCGGCGCCCCGCTACAAGACAAAGGAAGACTGCGAGGCGGTCGCCGGCAAAGGGCAGTGCGAGCACCTCGAAGGCACGCGCCGCGAGCCCGGTACCTATCGCCCGGGCATCGCGGCCTTCATGTTCGCGGCCTCGCGCAGCGTCTATCCGCAGCCGCTCTATCGCAAGGCCGGCTCGCCCGGACAGTTCACGACCGCCGACGGCCGCCGCGTACCGGCCCGCATCGGCCGCGTGACCATCCCGCAGTCGGCCGCGGCGCGCCCGACCAGCAAGATCCATACGGCGACACGCAGCGGCTTCGGCTCGACGACCCGCTCCTTCTCGACGACCGGCAGGAGCTGATCGGTCGACGCTTGAGCGCCCGACTGCTGCAGCCTGAGATCACGGGGGAGACATGGAGCGCATCCGCGTTCGTGAGCGTAGCGACTGGCGCCGAACCGCCGAGGAGCACGGCTTCGACTTTCATTCTCCCGATGGCAGCCTCTACTGGGACGAAAGCGCCTACTACGCATTCACTCTCGAGGAAATCGAAGAGGGGCTCGAGGCTCCGGCTGCCGAGATCGAGAGCATGTGCTTCGAGGTCGTCGAAGCGGCCTGCCGCGACGAAGCCATTCTGAAGCGCCTGGCCATTCCCGAGCGCTTCTGGGGCTACGTTGCCGAGACCTGGCGCGCCAAGCACCGCAACCTCTATGGGCGGATGGATTTCGCCTTCGACGGACGTGGCCCCGCAAAGCTCTACGAGTACAACGCGGACACGCCGACCTCGCTCTATGAGACGGCCGTCTTTCAATGGGTCTGGCTCGAGCAGGCCCAGGCCCAGAACCTGATCCCGTCCGGCTCCGACCAGTTCAACTCGCTGCACGAGCGTCTGGTGACGGCCTTCGGGCAGATGGGCCTGCCGCCGACCTTGCATCTCGCCTCGGTGCGCAGCTCGAACGAGGACTGGAGCACCACGCTCTATCTCGCCGATTGCGCCCAGCAGGCCGGGCTGGCAACCGTGATGATCGACATATCCGATATCGGGGTTTCCACCGACGGCCGCTTCACCGACCTCGACGACCACGCCATCCAGGCCCTGTTCAAGCTCTATCCCTGGGAATGGCTGCTGCGCGAGGAGTTCGCCACGCACATCCCCGGCGCGCAGTGCCAGATGATCGAGCCGGCCTGGAAGAGCGTCCTATCCAACAAGGGGCTGCTGGCGCTGCTGTGGCAACGCTTCCCTGGCCATCCCAATCTGCTGCCAGCCTTCTTCGAGGACGATCCGGCCGCCGCCACGGTCGGCGCGCGTTACGTGCGCAAGCCTCTCTATTCACGAGAAGGCGCCAACGTCGAGATCCTCGAGCGCGGATCGCGCGTCCCCAGGGTCTCCGCCCCCGGCCCTTACGGCGAAGAAGGCCATATCGTGCAGGCCTACCAGCCGCTGCCGGAATTCTCGGGCGAGCGGCCGATGTGCGGGCTATGGATGGTGGCGAGCGAGCCAGCCGGCCTCGGCATCCGCGCCGACAACTCGGAGATCACCGGCAACAACGCGCGCTACCTGCCGCACATCATCCGCGGCTGAAGCCGCAGCCCTGCGGCCGACACACCCGCAACCGCGCGCTCTTTTCGAAGGTTCAGTTCGCGGCCGTGCGCCGTGGCGGCGCCGCCCGCAGGCCGCCTGACGCGACCATCTCGCGATACCAGCGCTGGGCCATCAGGTAGGCCCGCTCGCGACTGGTGTCGCCGTCGAGAGGCGCGCGACCGATATAGCGCACCCGCACCCGCGACAGCCCCTTGCCCTCGAAACCGAGGATGCGTGCCGTGCCGCGCGACAGGTCGATGAGGCGGTTGCCGACGAAAGGACCGCGGTTGTTGATGCGCACGAGAACCGTGCGGCCATTGGCGAGGTTGGTCACTTCCGCATAGGACGGCAGCGGCAGCGTCTTGTGGGCTGCCGT
>JAGRKR010000603.1 GCA_020442225.1 Hyphomicrobiaceae bacterium
TCGAGGCGGTGAACCAGTAGGCAGCGGTGATGTAGAGCCCGACGGCGGCGGGCACGACGCGCGGCGCCGCCTTGAGCGTCAGCAGGATGGTGAGCACGAGGCCGAAGGTCGCCGTCGCCTCGGCGATCCACTGTCCGGTGCCGCTGCGCACCTTGAGCGACACCTGCCAGAGCGCCTGATCGAACATGGCATGCGCGAGCAGTACGCCGAGGATGCCGCCGATGACCTGGGCAGCCACGTAGGCAGAAGCGGTCTGCCAGTCCAGTTCGCGCCGGAGCGCGAAGACCAGCGTCACGGCCGGATTGAAATGGGCGCCGGAGATCGGACCCAGCATAGTGATGAGCACGACGAGGATGGCGCCGGTCGGGATGGTGTTGCCGAGGAGAGCGATGGCCACGTTCCCGCCGGCGAGGCTCTCCGCCATGATGCCGGAGCCGACGACGGTGGCGAGCAGCAGCAGCGTGCCCAGGACTTCGGCGGCGAGCCGGCGCGAAAGATCAGCCTGCATGGTGGGCCTCGGTCTGGTGTTGTCCGCTCACGAGCTCGTACGCCCGATATCCTCGAGGCGCCGCCGCAACGTGAGCTTGTCGAGCTTGTCGAGCGGCAGGTTGACGAAGATGGAGATGCGCTGCTGCAGCATGCGATGCGTCTCGGCGAAGGCGAGGCGGCGTTCGGCCTCGTTGCCCTCGACGGCGGACGGATCGGGCACGCCCCAATGCGCGGTCATGGGCTGGCCCGGCCAGACCGGGCAGGTCTCGTTGGCGGCGCTGTCGCAGACGGTGAATACGAAGTCGAGCCTGGGCGCCCCTTCGACCGAGAATTCCTCCCACGACTTCGAGCGGAGCCGGCTCGTGTCGTAGTTGAGCTTCTTCAGCAGGTCGATGGCGTAGGGATGCACGCTGCCGCGGGGCTGGCTGCCGGCACTGAGGCCGACGAAGCGTCCCTGCCCGAGCCTGTTCAGGATGCACTCGGCGATGACCGAGCGCGCCGAATTGTGCGTGCAGAGGAAGAGGGCGTGGAGCGGGGCGGACGACATGAGGCACCTTTCGACTTGATCGATGTGAGGCAATCGCTCGCCGCGAGAGCAGGGCCGCACAGCTCCGGCCGGCCCCCGCAGCAGTCCTTGGTGAGAAACCCGATGAGCGCCCGCATGCCGGCGATGTCGACGGCGTAGCGGACGAAACGGCCGTCGCGCTCCGACGTCACGAGGCCGGCCTGCAGCAGCTCCTTGAGGTGGAACGTCAGCCCTGTGGGCGAAATCCCGACCTTGCGTGCGATGGCGCCGGCCGTGAGACCGTCGGCGCCGGCGCGCACGAGCAGGCGGAACACCGCGAGGCGGTGTTGCTGGGCGAGGGCGGAGAGGGCGCGGACAGCGGTATCTGGTTTCATAGCACGCTATATTTCATGAATTATTGAAATATACAAATGACGGTTTGATGACAGTCATGCGCGACTTGCCGGGCCGGCCTGACGCGATGTCGGCTGGCTACTCGGCGCTGCGGGCGCTTGCCAGATCGCGGACCTGGGACGCCGCGACGGTGAGGCGGGAAACCGTGAGGTCGGTCGCCGACAACATGTGCGCGAGGCTCGCCTGCAGTCGCTCGATGCCCTGCGGGTTCGCTGCGATCCAGCTCGAGAGGCTTGGCGGCTCGTCGCTGCGGGCCTGGCGGATTACGCCGGCGCTGATAGCGCGCTGGGCTTCGGCGAGGCTCGCCAGGGCGCTGTCGATGGCGAGCCGGTCGAACGGGTCGGTGACGGCGAGGGCGCGGGCGCGCGCTGCGAGACTGTCGAGGTGGAGGTCGGCGGCAACCTCCAGCAGCGCGCCGAGCGCCGTGGCGATGTCGCATCCCGTCGAGCGTGCGACCAGCGCGGCGTCGTTGGCGGCGGCCATCACGGGAAGCGCCGCGATGTCGGCGGCGAGCTCGGCCGGCACGCCCGTCGCGGCCCATCGCTCGGCGGCCTCCGCCGTCTGTGCGATCCGCGCGGCAGGCACGAGCCGCGACCAACCCGAGGCGAGCGCGTGAACGGCCTGGCGATGCTCGGCGATGGTTGCGGTGAGGTCGGCGCCGCCGCGCGCATGCCGGAGAAACCAGGCCGACTTGGCGCGCACGAGGTCCTGGAGCTCGCGGTAGAGCGCGAGCTGCCCGTCGCCGGCCAGGCGACCGTCGAGGGCGTCGATACGCTGCCAGAGAGCGCCGAGATCGAACACGGCCATGGCTGCAATGAAGGCGTTGGCGATGTCGGCGACGCTGCGCCCGGTCTCCTCGGCGAGGCGGACGGCCATGCTCGAGCCGCCCCTGTTGACGATGGCGTTGGTAAGGCCCGTCGCCACGATCTCCCGGCGCAGGGGATGCGCGAGGATCGCTTCACGGAACCGCTCCCGCATCAGAGGCGGGAAATAGCCGACGAGCAACGGCTCGAGCACCGGCTCGTCCGGGACGCGGCTTTCGAGAAGATCCCTGAGCAGAGAGATCTTGGCGTGGCTCAGCAGCACGGCGAGCTCCGGCCGGGTCAATGGCCGGCCGGCGCTCATGCGCTCCATCAACTCGCCATCCGATGGCAGCGCGGCCTGGCCGCGATCGAGTTCCCGCTCGGCTTCCAGCGCGAGCATGAGACGCTGCTGGAATCCGAGATCGGCAAGGCCGCGGCGCTCGCCGAGCGACAGGGCGAGCGACTGCATGTGGTTGTTGGCGAGCACCGCCTTGGCGACATCCTCCGTCATGTCCACGAGCAGCCGGTCGCGCTCCTCGCGGGCGAGGCTGCCGCGCTGGACCAGGGGGCCGAGTGCGATCTTGATGTTCACCTCTTGGTCGGAGGTGTTGACGCCGGCTGAGTTGTCGATG
>JAGRKR010000604.1:0-694 GCA_020442225.1 Hyphomicrobiaceae bacterium
AGGATGAGATCCGGCCGCTTCTCCTTGAGGATGTGACGCACGCCCATGATGACGGAATCGGTCGGTGTGCCGCGCACGGCGTAGCTGCGCGCGTCGAGCTGGCGCAGGCGCAAGGGCTCGTGCAGCGACAGCGAGTGGCCGGCGCCCGAGTGATTGGTCTCCGGCGCCACCACCCAGACGTCGTCCGAGAGCCCCGCCGCGATCTGGCGCAGCGCGTGCAGTCCCGGCGCATCGATGCCGTCGTCGTTGGTCACGAGTATGCGCATGTGGCTCCGACCTTCTGACTAGCGCGGCCTCGACCGCTGAGGTCTTGGCTCGAGGTGCGCCGCTGTTGTTGCGTCCCCGGACGGCGCATCAGCGCCGATCCGGGGTCTTTACCCTTCGGACCGGAAAGGCCCCGGCTCGCAGCCGCTTCGTGCCTTGGCCAGGGAGGCAACGGGAGTGTCGCTAGCCCTTCTCGATCGTCTCACAGCCTCCCATGTACGGCCTCAGCGCCTCCGGAACGATGACGCTGCCGTCTTTCTGTTGATAGTTTTCGAGCACGGCGATGAGCGTGCGCCCGACGGCGAGGCCGGAGCCGTTGAGCGTCGTCACGTAGCGCAGGTCCTTGGCGCCCTTCGGCCGGTAGCGCGCGCTCATGCGCCGGGCCTGGAAGTCGCCGCACACCGAGCACGACGAGATCTCGCGATAGGCG
>JAGRKR010000604.1:716-4136 GCA_020442225.1 Hyphomicrobiaceae bacterium
GTCTTCTGGCTGGCGAAGCCCATGTCGCCCGTGCAGAGCATCATGGTGCGGTAGGGCAGGCCGAGGCGCTCGAGGATGGTCTCGGCGCACTTGGTCATGCGCTCGTGCTCCGCGAGGCCCTGTTCGGGCGTCGTGACGGAGACCATCTCGACCTTTGAAAACTGGTGCTGGCGGATCATGCCGCGTGTGTCCCTGCCGGCAGCACCCGCCTCGGAGCGGAAGCACGGCGTCCAGGCCGTGAAGCGCAGCGGCAGCGCGTCCTCGTCGAGAATGGACTCGCGCACGAGGTTGGTCAGCGACACTTCAGCGGTGGGGATGAGCCAGAGTCGCGTCGGACCGCCGACCTCCACCGTCACATTTTTTCCGGTTGGTGATTGCTCTTCGAAAACTTTCGTTTCGGTGCGTCGAGCGGTCCAGAAAAGATCGTCCTCGAACTTCGGAAGGTTGCCGGTGCCGTAGGCCGCCTCGTCGCGCACGAGCAGCGGCGGGTTGACCTCCTGATAGCCGAACTCGCCCGTGTGCAGGTCGAGCATGAAGTTGGCGAGCGCGCGCTCGAGCCGCGCCAGACCGCCCTTGAGGAACACGAAACGCGCGCCCGAGACCTTGGCCGCCGTCTCGAAGTCCATGAGGCCCAGCGCCTCGCCGATCTCGAAATGCTGCGCCGGCTTGTCGGTGGGCTCGAACTTTCTCGGCTCGCCCCAGCGACGGACTTCCGTGTTGTCCTTTTCGTCCTTGCCGTCGGGCACGTCGTCGCGCGGCAGGTTCGGGATGACGGCGAGCTCCGCCTCGAGGGCGCGCACCAGCTCCTTCTCGCGGGCCTCGCCGGCGGCCAGCTCGTCCTTGAGCCCGGCCACCTCGGCCATGAGCTTCTGCGCCGTCGCCTCGTCCTTGGCGGCCTTGGCCTTGCCGATCTCCTTGGACGCCGCGTTGCGCCGCGCCTGCGCCTCCTGCAGCCGCGTCACGTGCCGGCGGCGCTCGTCGTCCATCTCCATCAGCCTGGCGGCCAGCGGAGCGAGCCCGCGCCGCGCGAGACCGCGGTCGAAGTCCTGCGGGTTCTCACGAATCCATTTGATGTCGAACACGGCGCATCCCCTCAGAATATGGCTCGCGCCGTCTATACTGCCGGCTGGCCGTCGGGTCCAGCCGGCGCCCGCGGGGATCAGACCTCCTCGGGCTCCTCGGCCTTGTCCTTGCGCATCGCCTCGACGCGCTGCACGGCGAAGATCGACAGCTCGTAGAGCAGGCACGTCGGCAACGCCATGATGATCATGGAGATGGCGTCGGGCGGCGTCAGGATGGCGGCGGCGCCGAAAATGCCGACGATGGCATAGCGCCGCGCGCCCCTCAGCCCCTCGCTCGTGACCACGCCCACGCGCGCCAGCAGCGTCAGGATGACGGGAAGCTGGAAGCAGATGCCGAAGCCGAAAATGAGCGTCATGATCAGCGACAGGTACTCGCTGACCTTCGGCAGCAGCGTGATTTCCGGTTGGCCCGACGCGGCCGCCTGCTGGAAGCCCACCGAGAACTTCACGAGCAGCGGCATGGCGATGAAATAGACGACGCAGGCGCCGAGGAAGAACAGCACCGGCGTCGCGATCAGGTATGGCCGGAACGCGGCGCGCTCGTGCTTGTAGAGGCCCGGCGCCACGAATTTGTAGATCTGCGTCGCCACCACGGGAAACGACAGGAAGGCCGCGCCGAACATCGCCACCTTGATGTCGACGAAGAACTTCTCGAGCAGGTGCGTGTAGATGGTCTTGGCGTTCTCGAGCCCGACCACGCGCACGAACGGCCAGAGCAGGATGTTGTAGATGTGCCGCGCCACGGCGAAGCACATCAGGAACATCACGAAGAACGCGACGATGGCATAGATCAGCCGCTGGCGCAGCTCGATCAGGTGCTCCATCAGCGGGGCCTTCGAGGCCTCGATGTCATCTTGCTGGGTCGCCACGGGCGTCAGGCTCCACTCTTGCCCGCCGACTCACCCGTGGCGGGCTGTTGCGCAGACTTGACTGCGGTCTCAATAGGGTTGGACGACGGGGCGGCCGTCGTCTGCGGCGCCTCTTGCGCGCCGTTGGCGGGCTGCGCAGGCGGTGCGCCGTGCGTCTCGACGATGCCCGGATCGGTCGGCTCGGAGGCGGGCGTCGGCTTGTCCATCTCCGCGGACATCTTGTCGAAGTCCTGCTCGACCGAGGACTTGAAGTCGCGGATGGACTCCTCGGCGCCGCGGCCGATGTCCTCCATCTCCTTGCGCACCTGATCGATCTCCGACTCGCGCATCGCTTCGTCGAACTGGGAACGGAACTCGCTCGCCTGACGCTTGAGGTAGGCGATGTACTTGCCCACCGTACGCATCAGCACGGGCAGGTCCTTGGGACCCACCACGACGATCGCCACGACAGCGATCACCAACAGCTCACTCCAACCGATATCGAACATCTGAGTGCGCGGACGCCTCCGAATACAGCGCAGAATTGCAAAGCGCCGCTGCCAGGATCACTCGCAGCGGCGCCCGGGTCAACGGAGCTGGGTCAAATCAGCCCGTCTTGGTCGACTCGGCTCCCGAACGCTCGGCAGGCTTGCTCGCCTCGATCGTCTTCGGGGGCTCGGCCTTCTTGGCCACGTCCTCGTCCTCGGCCATGCCCTTTTTGAAGCTCTTTATTCCCTTGGCGACGTCACCCATGACCTCGGAGATCTTGCCGCGGCCGAAGAGAAGCACCACGATCAGCAGCAGAATGATCCAGTGCCAGATGCTGGTTGCACCCATTCCACCATACTCCCTTGAGCGTCGCACCCCGGACGGTTTCACCGCCCCGAGCCAGAAAGTCGCTCAATCGCTTGAAGATTGGAGACGCGCTCACGCCTCGGATCGGCTCGATCCGAGGTGCCCGTGCTCCGGCGATCCATCGCCAGTCGCCATTGCCCGGCACTATATGCAGAAACGTTCCCCTCGTGCAAGGTCGCCTGCGGCAAGCTGTCTCAACAACATCGTCAACGCGCGAAGGGCCAATCCGTCACCCGTTTGCCCCAATGATATCAATACGTTCACGTTGAAATCGGCAAGAGCCCGCGAGGCTGAACGAACCGTCAGGTCCCGTCCGTCCGAGCCGCCGGGAGCACCAGCACGCGGGAGGGGTCGATCTCGATCGACAGATCGGTGCCGCGCTTGGGCGCGTCGCTCTCCCGCACCCGCGCCTTGAGGGGATGGTCGAGCCCCTCGACGGCGATTTCGAGTTGTACGGCATCACCCAGGAAGCGCGCGTGGAGCACGCGGCCTGCCCTGCCCTGGCCGACCGGCAGCAGCCGCACGCCGCGCTGACGCAGGCAGAGGATCGCGGCCTCCCCCTCGTTCAGCCCCGGCGCCGGGAAACTGCCGAGCGGACAGGTCACCTGGCCGCTGCGCACGACGAGCCGCAGCTC
>JAGRKR010000605.1 GCA_020442225.1 Hyphomicrobiaceae bacterium
GAGACCATCAAGAACGCCACCTCGATTCTCGACTACATCTTCCGCGAGCTGGCGGTCTCCTACCTCGAGCGCAACGACCTCGCCCACGTCGATCCGAGCGACATCGGCGCGACGGCCATGGGTAAGGGCGAGCACGAGGGTGACGATGAGGACGAGGATGCGACACCGGCCGTGCCGGCGGCCCGCTTCCTCTCGCGTGGCCTCGTGCGCGGCCAGCTCGACCAGCGCTACGTCCGCATCCTCGCGACGACGGCAACTGCCGCCGCCGCCGACAGCGGCCCGGTGGCGAGCCTGCGGCAGGACGTGGCGACGGCCTTCGCACAGCCCGAGTCCACCGTCACCGTCGAGGCGAGCTACTCGCGCTTCGCCACCGACGGCTCGCTGGCAATCGCCGAGCGGCCCAGGATGGACCGCATCGTCGAGGCGCGGCTCAAGGGCTACGAGGGCGAGTCCTGCGGCGCCTGCGGAAACTTCACGCTGGTTCGCAACGGCACCTGCCTCAAATGCGACACCTGCGGCGGCACGAGCGGGTGCTCATGAGCGACAGCGACCCAGAACAACGCGACCACGCCGGGCGGCAGACGCCCGGCGTGGTCCGACCGTCCGGTGAGGGACCGTCCGCAGACGCTGTGGATTGCCGGGATAACTCGTCCCCCGCTCACGACCTGCAGAGGCCGGGCGTGCTAACCCGGATCGGTGACTGGGCGGCCAGGACCATGGGCGCCCTGGAGAGAATGAGAATGTCCGAATTTCATCCGGTAACACCGCCGACCGTGCTGCTGCTGTCGGATCACCTGGACGCCGCTTTGGCGGCCGGCGAGGATCTGCTGAGCCTCACGGTGGCGCTGCTGCCCGCCGAGGCAGAGCCCGACACGGAGGCGATGAAGGCCGCGCATGCGGAACTCCGCGGCTTCGTCACGCGGGCGCGCGAGCTCGAGCTCATGCTGGCGACACGCCTCATGGGCGCACGTCAGCGGGCGGACGAGATTTCCCGTCGCGACACGCGGCTGCGCCCGTTCGCCCGCATCTTCGTCTCGGGCACACAGGCCCTGGCCGACGCCATCGACGGGCTCGCCGCCAGCGAGAGCCACAGCTTCGACACCGGCGATCAGGCCATCGCCTATCTGCGCAGCCGCGACATGATCGCCGCGGACGCGCCGGGCCTCACGGTGCAGCGCGAGCTGCGTGTGGAGGAGACATTCCTTGTGGCTGGCGTGGTCGGTCTCGGCACGCTGCTCGACCTCGTCGCGAGCTTCCTCGACGCCGTCGAGCTGCATTACGAGATCTATGGCCCCGATGCCACGGAAGGCGCCGCCGTCGAACGCGACACGGGATCGGCCGAGCCGTCGGCGGAGGGTCGCAGCCGCTCGCTCATCGAGCGGCTGAAGCAGGCGAGTTGAGGCGCCGGCAGGCGCCTCGTCCGCCGCTGGCCGTCAGAGCCAGCCCTTGTCCCTGAGCACGGCTTTCAAGCCATCGGCCGCCTCGGCGAGCCGCGCCTCGTCGGTGGAGCGCAGCACGAGCTGCGTGCCGAGCCGTCCTTCACGGAAGAACGGATAGCTGCCCATCGGCACGTCCGGGTAGGCCTGCTGGTGGCTCTCGAGCGGCGCGGCGATCTCGCCCTCGGGCCGATAGAGATCGATGACGACGGAGACCATGCGCTTGCCGGTTCTGAGCAACGGCAGCGCGGCATCCAGCATCACCTGCATGACGCCAGGCACGCCGGCCATGACCACGACGTTCTCCAGCATGAAGCCCGGCGCCACGGACAGTGAATTTTCGATGAGCCGCGCCTCGGCCGGAATGCGCGCCATGCGCAGGCGAGCCGGCGTCAGCTCCAGCCCGCGCCGCTCGTAGTGTGGCTTCATGAGCGCCAGCGCGCGCGGGTCCACGTCGAGCTTGACGCCGAAAGCCTTGGCCACCGCGTCCGCCGTAATGTCGTCATGCGTCGGACCGATGCCGCCGGTGGTAAAGAGGTAGTCGTAGCGCCGCCGCAGCGTGTTGAGCGCATCGATGATTTCGTCCTCGACGTCGGCCACGATGCGCACCTCGCGCATCTGGATGCCGACCATCGTCAGCTTGTCGGCGATGTAGCCGATGTTCTTGTCCTTGGTCCGGCCCGACAGGATCTCGTCGCCGATCACCAGCAGCGCCGCCGTGACGATGCCGTCCTTCCCTCCCGGCTCGCCAGCGCTCGTCTCACCACTGCTCATGGGCTCTCCTCGTCCTCGCTGCGTTCCGTGCAGTCTAGTGGGCTTCCCCGACAGCGCCAATGCGCTTCGCGATGGGACTGCACGGCGGCGCGCGGTTGGGATAGACTTGGCTCGCCTCGCAACGGAAAGTGGTCCTCACGCATGCTGACCCCCGACATGAAGCGCATCATCGACGAGCAGCGGCTCGGGTTCGTCGCCACCTGCGCCGCCGACGGCACACCGAACGTCTCGCCAAAAGCGACCTTCGTGGTGCTCGACGAGCGGACGATCGCCTTCGGCGACCTACGCTCACCCGGCACCTTGCGAAACCTGAAGGAAAACCCGCGCATCGAGGTCAACTTCGTCGATCCGTTCGTGCGCAAGGGCTATCGCTTCGCCGGAAGGGCGCGCATCGTGCCCCGCGGCGACGAGGCTTTCGCCGACCTGATCGGGAAATTCAGCGGCCCGCTTGCCGATCGCATGCAGGCGCTCGTCGTCATCACCCTCGAGCGGGTCCGCCCCCTGATCTCACCGGGCTACGACGACGGCACGACAGAGACAGAGCTCAGGCGGCAATGGACGGCCCGCTTTCGCAAGCTGCAACCCAACGCCCGCTTCGAGGAATGAGCCCGCCCGCGAGCGCTGGCTGCCCCGTTTCCCTCGGCCGGCAAATGGACTAACGTCCCCCCATGAAGCTCCCCTCGCCCCTCCTCCGCGGCACGCTCATCAAGCGCTACAAGCGGTTTCTCGCGGATATCCGCCTCGACGACGGCAGCGAGATCACGGCCACCTGCCCAAACACCGGCTCGATGCTGGGCCTGACCTCGGCGGGGTCACCGGTCTGGGTTTCCACCTCCGACAGCCCGACGCGCAAATACCGCCACACCTGGGAGATGGTCGAGGCCGACCTCGGCGCCGGGCCGACGCTCGTCGGGATCAACACCGGCCATCCCAACAAGCTGGTCGCCGAGGCCATCGCCACTGGCCGGGTAGAAACGCTCGCCGGCTATCCCGAGCTGAAGCGCGAACAGAAATACGGCAAGAACAGCCGCATCGACATCCTGCTGACGTGCCCTGAGCGGGGTCTCTGCTACGTCGAGGTCAAGAACGTGCACCTCTCGCGCACGCACGGCCTTGCCGAATTCCCGGATTCCAAGACCGAGCGCGGCGCCAAGCACCTCGACGAGTTGGCCGACATGGTGGGACAGGGGCACCGCGCCGTCATGGTTTTCCTCGTGCAGCGCGCCGACGCCGAGCGGCTCTCGCTTGCTGGCGATATCGACCCGAACTACGCCGATGCGTTCGCGCGGGCGAGCGCGTCGGGTGTCGAGGCCCTGGCGCTGCGCTGCCGGCTCTCGCCCGAGGCGATCACGGTCGAGCGCACGATCCCCATCGTCGGCTGATCTGCGCCCGCCGAACGGGCGGGATGTTGCCCCGCCCGCGTCACCGTCTCAATAAAAGACGTTCTCGCCCTTGATATCCTTGTAGAGGTGAGCGACCCACTCGCCGTAGCCGTTGTAAATGAGGGTCGGTACGCGCTTGGTGGTGCCGAGCACGCGCTCCGTCGCCTGGCTCCAGCGCCGGTGCGGCACCTCGGGGTTCACATTCGCCCAGAAGCCGTACTCGATGCCCTGAAGCGTCTCCCAGAAGCTGCGTGGCCGCTGGTCCGTGAAGCTGATGCGGACGATCGACTTGATGTGCTTGAAGCCGTACTTCCAGGGCGTGTGCAGGCGCATGGGCGCACCGAACTGCTTGGCGAGCGGCTTGCCGTAGGCTCCCGTCACCATGAAGGCGAGCTCGTTGGTCGCCTCGGCCATCGTCAACCCCTCGACGTAGGGCCAAGGCATCCGCGTGTCCCGCTGCGAGCCGGCGATCTCGGGGTTCATGAAGGTCTCGAAGCGAATGTACTTGGCCTTCGACAGCGGCTTGGCCAGCTTGACGAGATCGGCGAGCGCGAAGCCCGACCAGGGCACGGTCATGGACCAGGCCTCGACGCAGCGGTGGCGATAG
>JAGRKR010000606.1 GCA_020442225.1 Hyphomicrobiaceae bacterium
GACCGTCGTGCTGGCGGGCCAGCCGATCCTCGAACTGAGCGAGTCGAGACGCCGCAAGCTGTGGGGCCGCGAGGTCGCGATGGTGTTCCAGGACCCGCTCAGCGCGCTGCACCCGATCACCCCGATCGGCGACCAGATCGTCGAGGCCTTGCTGCTCCACCGCGACGTCAGCCGCACGGAAGGCCTGCGGCTCGTCGTCGAGACGCTCGGCCTGTGCGGCTTTCCCGACCCCGCCGCCGCCTGCCGGCGCTACGCCTTCGAGCTGTCGGGCGGCCTGCGCCAGCGGGCCATGATCGCCATGGCGCTCGTCTGCCGGCCGGCGCTGCTGGTTGCCGACGAGCCGACCACAGCCCTCGACGTCTCCATCCAGGCACAGATCCTCGGGCTCATCCGGCGCCTGCAGACCGAGTTTCAGATGGCCGTCCTGATGATCACGCACGACCTCGGCGTCGTGGCCAACGTCGCCGACGAGGTGGTCGTGCTGTTTCACGGCGAGATCATGGAGAGCGGGCCGATCGCCAGCCTGTACTCGAGCCCGAAGCATCCATACCTCAAGGCTCTGTTCGGAGCCGTTCCGCACTTCGACATGAAGGCCGGCGAACGCTTGACGCCCTTGCGCTCCATCGAAAGCAGCAGAACGGCATCGCCACAGCCGGCTGCTGCCGCACCGAAGGATACGGCCCCAGTGATCGAGGCGCGCAACGTCACGAAGTCGTTCGTCGCGCGCAAGGGCAGCTTCTGGGGCAAGTCCTCGGCCTCCGTGGTCAAGGCGGTCGATGCCGTGAGCTTCGACATCCGGCCGCAGGAATCCCTCGGACTGGTCGGAGAGTCCGGCTGCGGCAAGACCACCCTATCGAAAATCCTCCTGCGCGCCATCTCGGCCGATTCCGGCAGCATCCTGTTCCGCTCTCACGAGGGACCGATCGAGCTGCTCGATCACCCGACGGGCGATCTGGCCATCTGCCGCGCCATTCAGATGGTCTTCCAGGACCCGTTCTCGTCACTCAATCCGCGTATGACCATCCTCGACCTCGTGCGCGAGCCGCTGATCATCCAGGGCATCGGCGACCGCGCCGAGCACATCGAGCGGGTGACGGAGGTGATGCGTCTGGTCGGTCTTGGACCCCATTACATGAACCGCTATCCGCACAGGCTTTCCGGCGGGCAGCGCCAGCGCGTCGCACTTGCCCGCGCACTCGTCCTGCATCCGCGCCTGCTCATTCTCGACGAGCCGACGTCCGCACTCGACGTCTCCATCCAGGCGCAGATCCTCAATCTGCTGGTCGATCTGAAGCAGGAGCTCGGCCTCTCCTACCTGTTCATCTCGCACAACCTCGCCGTCGTCGACTACGTCGCGGATCGCATCATGGTGATGGCCCGCGGGCGCATCGTCGAGGAGGCGCCGCGCAGCATCCTCTTCCGCAATCCGATGCACTGCTACACCAAGGCCTTGATGGCGGCGGTCCCCTACCCCGAGCTCGGCCGCAAGCTCGATCTGGACGCGATCAGGGGCGAGGGCGCCGCCGACGAGCGGCTCTGGCCGGCCCCGTTCGCCGAACGGCCCGGCGAGGGCATGGAGCGTCTCGATCTCGGCGATGGCCATCGCGTCCTCGTCGCAGCGGGCACCAGGAGGAGCGATCTGACATGAGGCGCCGTCTCTCGCTGCCCGCCCTGGCCATGGCGCTGACGCTGCTGCTGTTGCTGCCGTCCGGCGCGCAGGCGGACACGTCCAAGATCGCAAGCCCGCTCGAGCCGCCGAGCCTCGCCCAGGCTGTCGCCGCCGGGCGGCTACCGCCCGTTGCGAAGCGCCTGCCGAGCGAGCCTCTGGTCGTGCGCATGGAAGCCGAGGGCAAGACGACCGGGCGCTACGGCGGCCACCTCGACATGCTGCTCGGCAAGCAGAACGACACGCGCCTCGTCGCCATCTACAGCTACGCCAGGCTCGTCTGCTATCGTCCCGACTTCACTGTCGTCCCGGACATCCTGCGCAAGCTCGAGATCACCGACAATCGTGTGTTCACGCTGCATCTGCGGCGCGGCCACCGCTGGTCGGACGGCCATCCGTTCACCGCCGAGGACTTCCGCTACTATTGGCAGGATGTCGCCAACAATATCGAGCTCGCACCCTACGGCCCGCCGCGTCCCATGCTGGTCGATGGCAAGCCGCCGCGGTTCGAGATCATCGATCCCGTCACGATCCGCTTCACCTGGGAGAAGCCGAACCACGACTTCGTATCGTGGCTCGCCGGCCCCTCGCCGCCGCCGATCTACCGGCCGGCGCACTATCTGAAGGCGTTCCACTGGCGCTACGGCGACCGCGACAAGATCACGGAGATGCTGAAGGCCCAGCGGCGACGCAACTGGGCGGACCTGCACGCCTCCCGCGACCGGCCGGACCGCGGCGACAATCCGGATCTGCCGACGCTCGACCCGTGGATAGCAACCGTGAAACCGCCGGCGGACCGCTACGTCTTCGTCCGCAATCCCTACTACCATCGCCTCGACAGCGCCGGTCATCAGCTTCCCTATATCGACCAGCTCGTCGTCTCGCTGAGCTCCGTCGACGTCATCCCGGCAAAGACCGCCGCCGGAGATTCCGATCTCCAGGCCCGCTACATCCGCTTCGATCACTACACGTTCCTGAAGCGCGCGGCCAAGCGCAACGGCCTCAAGGTTCTGCTCTGGCGCAACCTCAAGACCGCGCACACCGCGCTGCTGCCGAACTTCAATGTCGAGGACGCCGTCTGGCGCAAGCTCGTGCACGACGTGCGCTTCCGGCGGGCATTGTCGCTGGCCGTCGATCGCCACGAGATCAACCAGGTGATCTTCTTCGGGCTGGCGCACGAGAGCGGCAACACGGTCATGCCTGGAAGTCCGCTCTTCAGCCCGCACCTCGCCAAGGCCTGGAGCGGTTTCGATCTCGCAAAGGCGAATGCGCTGCTCGACGAGATGGGGCTCGTGAAGCGCAACTCTGAAGGCGTCCGCCTGCTCCCGGACGGCCGGCCGATGCATATCATCGTCGAGAGCGCCGGAGAGAGCACGGAGGAGTCCGACATCCTCCAACTGATCAAGGACAGTTGGCGCAAGGTGGGCATCAAGCTCTACTCGCGCTCGTCCCACCGCGACGTGTTCCGCCGGCGCATGCTGTCCGGTCAGGCCGTCATGGGCATCTGGCCGGTGACGGAGAACGGGCTGGCGCAGCCCTGGATGAACCCGTGGCGGCTCGCTCCCACCTCGCGCATGCAGTACCAGTGGCCCAAGTGGGGCCGTCATTTCGAGACCGACGGCAAGTCGGGCCATGCCCCGGATCTGCCCGCCGCCAAGCAGCTCGTCGCGCTTTACAAGGCCTGGCACGAAGCCACGTCCCGCACTGCCCAGGAGCGGATCTGGAAGCAGATGCTCGAAATCAACGCCGAGCAGGTTTTCACCATCGGCATCGTCAACGGCACGCTGCGGCCCGTCGTGGTGGCCGCCCATGTCCGCAATGTGCCGGAGAAGGGCGTCTTCCACTGGGACCCCGGCGCCTATTTCGGCATCTACAAGCCCGACACGTTCTGGATCGACGATCGCGCACGCGTATCGGCATCCGGCAAGGTCCCACCGAAGGCGGAGCCGCGCCAGTCACTGCCCCGCAAGGGCAAGCGGGGCACGGGAGGTAGCGAATGACGACGGCGCTCGGTCGATCCCTCACCCGATCCGGTTGGCGTCTCGCAGATGCCGGTGCGCGCCACCGCCTCTCGACGGCGAGCTGCCTCGCCCATCCGCCACGGAGCTGAAGATCCATGGCGCTCTATATCCTGCGACGTATCCTGTTGATGATCCCGACCCTGCTCGTGATCTCCTTCCTCGTCTTCACGATCATCCAGCTCCCGCCCGGCGATTACCTCGAGAGCTATGTCGCCGAGCTCGAAAGCCGCGGCGAGACCGTGAACGAGGACGAGATCGCCTTCCTGCGCAAGCAGTACGGCTTCGGCGAGCCCTTCGCCGAGCGATACGTGAAATGGGTCGCAGGCATGCTGAAGGGCGACTTCGGCTACTCCTTCGAGTACCGCCTGCCCGTGACGCAGGTGATCGGTGATCGCATCGTACTGACGATCCTCGTGTCGATCGCAACCGTCATATTCACCTGGCTGATCGCCTTCCCCATCGGCATCTACTCCGCCACGCACCAGTACAGTTGGGGCGATCATGGACTGACGTTTCTCGGCCTTCTGGGGCTCGCCACCCCGAATTTCCTGCTGGCCCTCATCCTGCTCTACTTCGCGAACGTCTGGTTCGGCACCTCAATCGGCGGGCTGATGGACCCCGTCTATCTCGACAAGCCATGGAGCTTCGCCAAGGTACTCTCGATCCTTGAGCACCTGTGGATCCCCGTCGTCGTGGTCGGCACCTCCGGCACTGCGGCGCTGGCGCGGCGGCTCCGGGCCAACCTGCTCGACGAGTTGCGCAAGCCGTATGTCGAGACGGCCCGCGCCAAGGGGCTGTCGCCCGGCAAGGTCCTCGTGCGCTATCCCCTGCGGGCCGCGCTCAATTTCTTCGTATCCGACCTCGGAGAGCTCTTGCCGAAGATCATATCGGGCGCAGAGATCGTCGCTGTCGTGCTGTCCCTGCCGACGACCGGCCCGGTGCTCATCAACGCGTTGCAGAGCCTCGACATGTACCTCGCCGGCGCCTTCCTGATGCTGCTCGCCTTCATGACGACGATCGGCGTGCTCGTCTCCGATCTGGCCCTGGCATTGCTCGATCCGCGCATCCGCCTGACCGGAGGCACGGCGCGATGAGCACACGCCCGACGCACTACGTTTCCAAAGCCCCCTTCGATCCGAACGTGACGGAGCGCCTGACACCCGAGCAGGAGCGGCTGCTGCATGCCTCACAATGGCAGCTCTTCTGGATGGCGTTCCGGCGCCACCGTCTGGCGGTCTATTCCGGCGTCTTTCTGCTGCTCATGTACGCCTCGACGCTCGTCTCCGAGGTCATAGCGCCCTATGCGCTGCATACGCGAAACACCGATCACATCTTCGCTCCGCCGCAATCGATCCGGATCATCCACGATGGTCGTCTGGTGCGGCCGTTCGTGTACGGCCTCACCTACAAGCTCGACATGGAGAACCTGAAGCGCGTCTACACGGAAGATCGCACGCGCGTGCAGCCGCTCCGCTTCTTCTGCCGCGGCGACGCCTACGAGTTCTGGGGCATCGTGCCGGCCCGCCTGCATCTCGTCTGCCCCGCGGAAGGCGGCACGCTGTTCCTGCTCGGCACCGATCGGCTCGGACGCGACGTGCTCTCGCGCATCATCTACGGCACGCGCATCTCGCTCACGATCGGTCTCATCGGCATCGTCATCAGCATGACGCTCGGCGTCGTCATCGGCGGTCTGGCCGGCTACTACGGCGGGCGCGTAGACTTTTTCGTGCAGCGTGTGATCGAAATACTACGGTCGTTCCCGGAGATCCCGCTGTGGATGGCGCTTGCCGCCGTCCTGCCGGTGACCTGGAGCCCGCTGCTGGTCTATTTCGGCATCACCGTGATTCTGGCGATGCTCGACTGGACAGGGCTGGCCCGAGCTGTGCGCTCCAAGCTCCTGTCGCTGCGCGAGGAAGACTACACGATGGCGGCCAGGGCCATGGGCGCGCGGCCACGCCGCATCGTCTTCCGCCATCTCATTCCAGGCGTGATGAGCCATCTCATCGCCACCGCCACTTTGTCTATTCCCGGCATGATCCTCGGCGAGACGGCCCTGAGCTTTCTCGGTCTCGGCCTCAGGCCCCCGATCACGAGTTGGGGCGTGCTGCTCAACGAGGCGCAGAACATCAATGTCGTGGCGCTCTATCCCTGGCTGATGCTACCAGTGGTGCCGGTCATACTCGTTATTCTCGCATTCAATTTCCTTGGTGACGGATTGCGCGATGCCGCCGATCCCTATACCTGACCCGACGACAGACAAGACCAACGCAGGAACCTGCCGCACGCATTGACGCATTGCATGAGCGGCACCACCGCTCGAAGCCGATAACGCGCAATAAACTGTTCTTGATGGGTGCTCATAGTGGCAAATGTCACCCCATCTTGGGGGCGTAGGGATTTACATGGGAACAGACGTTGGCGCTGGCGATGCGCGAGCCGGAACCGCGCGGCGCGGCCGAGGCTCGCGTTGACGAGGCAAGGGAGGGCGTGCCGATGCCAGAGCGGCTAGAAGATGCACGCATGCTGATCTACAGCCACGACACGTTCGGGCTCGGTCATCTCAGGCGCTGCCGGGCGATCGCACATGCGCTGGTCGAGCGCTACAAGGGGCTCTCGATCATCATCCTGTCGGGCTCGCCGATCATCGGCAGCTTCGA
>JAGRKR010000607.1 GCA_020442225.1 Hyphomicrobiaceae bacterium
GCGTAGAACTTGCCGGCGTGAATGCGGCTCGGCACCAGGAAATCGCGCGCACCCTCGGGCGAGGACGCCGTCAGGATCGGCGTCGGGAACTCGTTGAAGCCGGCGTCGTGCATGCGCGCGCGGATCGCCCGGGTGATGGCGAGGCGCGTCATGATGATGCGGTGCAGCGACTCGCGCCTCAGGTCCAGGAAGCGATACGTGAGGCGGAGGTCTTCGGGATAGTCGGGCTCGCCGAAGACGGGGACGGGCAGCTCCTTGGCCGCGCTCAGGACCTCGATCTCGCTGGCGAAAACCTCGACCTCGCCGGTCGGCAGGTCGGCGTTGACCGTGCCCTCGGGCCGCTGCCGCACGGTGCCGTCCACCCGAACGACCCACTCCGAGCGCAGCATCTCGGCGGCCTTGAAAGCGGGGCTGTCGGGGTCGGCCACCACCTGGGTCATGCCATAGTGATCCCGCAGATCGACGAACAGCAGGCCGCCGTGATCCCGCACACGATGCACCCAGCCGGAGAGCCTGACGGAGCCGCCGATGTCTGCGGACCTGAGCGCGCCACAGGTATGCGTGCGGTAGCGATGGCGCGCGGGCGCGGCGGCGGATGTCTTCGCGTGTGCGTCGGTCATGGCTCTTCCCTGGTGGTCGCCGGGGCGACGGCACCCCGGCGGACGGGCGGGAACAGCGCACGCGAGATCGCGATTGTCAAGGCCGCTGCGGCCTACTTGCCCGGCGCAGCGGGCGCAGCCGCTGGCCCCGTGCGGAAGGCCAGCAGGAACGGCGCGGCGGCGCGCCCGTCGACGCTGCGGAAGCCCTTGTCGGAGGCGCTGTTCACCCAGATGGCGTATTCGGTGTCGGGCGCCAGGAAGACCTGCACCACGAACGTGCGGCCGTCACGATCGAGGCGGGGACCGAGCCCGACCTCGGGGAAGGTGCGCCCGTCCTCCGCGACCAGGGCGCTCGCGTCGGCACGCATGGCCTCGGAGAAGGTGATGCGAAGCTCCGAGAGCGCCGGGGGAACCGTCGTCTCACCCGTCCGTGGCACGGTTGCGACGACGCGAGGCGTGCTGGAGGTCGCAACGGTGCGATCCGCGCCCACCCCGCTGCCGGCGAGCGCCACGAGAAGCAGCAATGTCCCAGCCGAAAATCGCATCCATCTGAAACTCATCGAGCTTCTCCGATCCCTCGTCGCCCCCGGCGACGCGGTGTGGCCGCACGGTGCGCGGCAAGCGCTGCGCGCACGGGCCGCGACAGCGCGGAGGCAATCTGCGAGCGCAACAAGGCCGATGACGGCGACAACGCTCCCGACCCTCAGTTTCCACTCCCGGCCGGCGTCAGCCAAGTGCCTTCTTTGCTTGGAAATTTCTCGCCGATGAGAGATAGTCCCGCAACCTCTCGTGGTAAACTCTTCCTTGCCGCAGCGTGTGCCGTCGGCGGCCGGTCTTGCGCGAGTCCGATCAGTCAGGCGTCCCTTGTATGAGTGAGAATCGAGCACGAAAAGGAGCTGACGGGAATGTCCTGGCGTGGCCCGCGCCGCCGGACATGGCCGAGGAATGGCGCCCGCCGAACCGCTCCCAGGAGGTCGGCGCCTCCCGCGTGCTGCAGAAGGGCTACGAGCTCCTCGCCGAGTTCCGCATAGAGGGCGTGCTCGGCCAAGGCGGCTTCGGCGTCACCTACGAGGCGCGCGATCTCCTCATCGCCAAGCGTGTCGCCATCAAGGAGTACTTCCCGTCCGAGTTCGCCGCCCGCGACGAGCAGCAGGCGGTCCACCCGAAGACGCCCGACATGACCGCGCTGTTCGAATGGGGCCGCGACAGCTTCCTGCAGGAGGCCCGCACGCTCGCCTGCTTCAATCATCCCAACATCGTGCAGGTCACCACCGTCTTCGAGGCCATGGGCACTGCCTACCTCGTGCTCGAGTACGTCGAAGGCAAGAGCCTCGAGGCCTGGCTTGCCGCGCTCGGCCGCCCGCCGCAACAGGACGAGCTCGATCGGCTGACCGACGGCCTGCTCGATGCCCTGCGCACGATCCACGCCAACGGCTACATCCATCGCGACATCGCGCCGGACAACATCATCGT
>JAGRKR010000608.1 GCA_020442225.1 Hyphomicrobiaceae bacterium
TGCCGATCCGGATGTTTTCGCCGAAATCATCACGGGCCGGGCTGGCAGCACCGGCAAGGCTGGCGCCTGAGCGCCGCCCCGCGTGGCGGGCGGACACGAGCGGCGGCGCCTCGTGGCTGTCCGCCGGCTTGAGCGCGATCGTTGCCGGCGTGCCGCAGGGGAGCGTGTGTCGCATCGCCAGGCCAGGACCTTCGACGCGGCTCGGCGGGCGGTCGTCGCATGACCGGAGGGGTGAGTCAGGCAGCGCCCGTCTGCTCGTCGCCGCGGCCATCCAGCGTGCGGCGGATCCGCGAGATGCGCGCTTGGGCCGAGGACAGCATTTCCGCGATGTGCCGGGCGCGCTCGGCCTCGACGGCATGGCCCGCGAGTTGGCGATAGATGCGCTGCGCATCCTCGGCGATGGCTTCCGTGATCGCGGGATCGGCGCCGGCCTGGGCCAGGAGCGTCGCGCCTTCGTGGACGCGGGCGGCCGATTCGAGCACGCCGTTGAGCGCCAGCCAATCGGCGCCGTTTTGGGTTCCGGAGAGCATGCGTAGCTTGCTGTCGGCGCTCATCAGCAGCCGTCGCAGATCCTCGAGCTGGCGGGCGACATCCTGGAGATACGGAGGGGCGGATTGCCCGAGCACGGCCCGCTCGAGCCGCAGCAGCGATTCGGCCGTGCGGGCGGCCTCGGCTGCGAGCGTGCGACGTGCAAACTCCGCCAGGAACCAGGCACCCCGCGGCGTTTCCAGCAGGGCGGCCTCGATCTCCCGGTAGATTGCTTCGTCGGTATGAGCCGTGCCCAATCGCGGCTCGCGCATGGCCCCCCCTCCGCGCACGACGCTCCAGGAGGTAGGATTAGCCCGATTCGGAGGGGACCGCTCGCATCATGCGCTCTCAGCTGCGTCCGCGAAGAGTAGAGGCAGGAGCACAGACGTGAGATGGCTCGCGAGGTGAATGCGGCGGAGCGCCTGGGATTTGCCGTCCGGGTTTCGGGGTTCTACGCGGCGGTGTTTCTGGTGGCGGGCACCTACATGCCATTCCTGCCGCTGTGGCTCGATTGGCGCGGGCTCGGCCCGGCCGAGATCGGCGTGATTTTCGCCGTGCCGCTGTTCGTGCGGATCGTGGTGACGCCGGCGATCGCCTTTGCGGCGGACAGGCTGGGCGACCATCGCCGAGTGTTGATCCTGTTGTCCTGGGGCACCCTCGCGACGCTGCTGGTGCTGTCGCGCTTCGCCAGCTTCTGGCCGATCCTGCTGGTGTTCCTGGTCTATGCCCTGTGCTGGTCGACGGTGATGCCGCTGACGGAGACGATCGCCGTCTCCGGCGTCAAGCGGCTCGGGCTCGACTATGGGCGCATGCGGCTCTGGGGCTCATTGTCGTTTATTCTGGCGAGCTTCGTCGGCGGCTTCGTCATCGACGCCTACGGCAAGCCGGCGGCCATCTGGCTGGTCGTGACGGGAGCTGCCGTTTCGATTTTTGCGGCCCATATGCTGCCGCGCCCGCACCAGCGCCGCGACGACGATGCGCCGAACAGGCCGCGCTTGACCTTGGCGGAGGTCGGGCGGTTGGCGCGCATGCCCTCGTTCCTGGTGTTCCTGCTGGCGGCCGGCGCGGCGCAGTCGGCGCATGCCGTCTTCTACACGTTCGGCACGCTGCATCTGCAGAAGCAGGGTGTGGCGATGGGCCTGACCGGTGTGCTCTGGGCGATAGGCGTGCTGTCGGAGATCGTGTTGTTCGCGTTCTCGCGCCGGGTGGTCGCGCTGCTGGGGCCGCTGCGGCTGCTGGCCATCGGCGGGGCCGCGGCCGTGTTTCGCTGGATCGTCATGAGCTTCGATCCGTCGCTGACGGCGCTGGCCGTCCTGCAGATCCTGCACGGCGCCACGTACGGCGCGGCGCATCTCGGAGCGATCTACTACATCGGCGAGCGCGTGCCGGAATCCCAGGCCGGCACAGCGCAGGCGCTCTATGCGGCCGTCACCGCCGGCATCGGCATGGGGCTCGCCACCTCGCTGGCCGGCCGGCTCTATGCGGCCTATGGCGGCGGGGCGTATCTCGGCATGGCGGTCATCGCCGCCATCAGTCTGGCGGCCACGCTGTGGTTGATGGCGGCCGACCGCGCCAGCGGGGCCGGTCACGGAGCCCGCTGAGCGGGGGCGCGGTGCGTGATGCAGGCAGCCGGTCGGACGGCGGGCGTATCCGCTTGGCCGGTGGCGGGCGTCGCAGCTAATCTCGGCCCGGCAGTCGGCGGCAGGAGCAAGGATAGGCAACCATGAGCGATATCACGCGGCGCGAGGTTTTCACCATCGCCGTGGCCTCGGGTTTGGGAGCGGCGAGCATCCTGGCGGCGACGCCGGAGGAGGCGGTGGCCGAGGCGGCCCGTCGCACCGTCACGCCCACCTGCACGCTGCTGCTGGTCAACGACATCTACAAGATGAGCGAGGTGGCCGGCCGCGGCGGCTTCGCGCGGCTCGCCGCCATCGTCAAGAGCGAGCGGGCGAAGGGCGTGCCGCTGCTCTTCGCGCATGCCGGCGACATGTTCTCGCCGTCGCTGATGTCGGGTTTCGATCAGGGCGCGCATACGGTGGAGCTTCTCAACGTGGCCCCGCCGGACGTGTTCGTGCCGGGCAACCACGAGTTCGATTTCGGACCGGAGATCTACGCCCGCCGACGCGCGGAATCCCGCTTCGCCTACTTCGCGGCCAACCTGCGCAAGGCGGACGGATCGCCGCTTCCCGGCCATGAGGACCGGCGCATGTTCGCGCTCGGCCCGCTCAAGGTCGGCGTGTTCGGCGTTGCCCTCGCCGAGACGCCGCTCATGTCGCAGACCACGGGATTGCGCTTCCTGGACGAGATGCAGACGGTGCGTGGACAGGCGAAGGCCCTGCGCGAGGCGGGCGCCGACCTCGTGGTGGCCGTGACGCATACCGACTTCACGCGCGACCTGCAGATCGTCCGCTCGCGGCTCGTCGACGTGCTGCTGACCGGGCACGATCATGACTTGCGGCTGGTCTACGACAACAAGGCGGTCATGGTCGAAAGCGGCGAGGAAGGCGAGTACGTCACGGCCATCGATATCTACGCGACGATCCGCGAAGGCAACGGCGCGCGCGCGGTGGTCTGGCGTCCGAATTTCCGGATCATCGATTCTGCGAGCGTCACGCCGGATCCCGAGGCGCTCGCCATCGTCTCGCGCTACGAGGTCGCGCTCGGGCGCGAGCTGGATGTCGTCATTGCCACCGCCGCAGTCGCCCTCGATACGCGCTCGGCCTCGGTGCGCTCTCAGGAAACGGTGATGGGCAACCTGATCGCCGATGCCATCCGCCAGTCCACCGGCGCGGACATCGGCCTGACCAACGGCGGCAGCATCCGCGGCAACCGCCTCTATCCGGTCGGCCACAAGATCACGCGGCGGGACATTCTGAGCGAGCTGCCGTTCGGCAACCGCACCGTCATGGTGGAGATCACGGGGCGCGACGTGAAGGCGGCGCTCGAGAACGGCGTCTCCGACATCGACAATCGCGGCGGACGCTTTCCCCATGTCTCGGGCCTGCGCGTGCGCGTCGATGGTCGCGCGCCGGTGGGCTCGCGCGTCCGCTCCATCGAGGTTGCCGGCCGTCCGCTCGATCTCGAGGCACGCTACAAGCTCGCCTCCAACGATTTCATGCTGGCCGGCGGCGACGGCTATACCTCCTTGGCGCGTGGGCGCACGCTGATCGGCAAGACCGACGGCAAGCTGCTCGCCAACGTCGTCATGAGCTACGTTCGCCACCTCGGCAGCGTTGCCGGGCGCATCGAGGGGCGTGTCGTCGTCGCGTGAGGTGTGGCGCCGCATGAGCACCGGTGCACAAATCCGCGCCCCGGGATTGCCGCCGCTGGCCCGGCTGAAGTATGACAGTTTCGTGACAGCAGAGGGATGGGCCGCGTGGCAGACGAGCGCGCCGTGCCGACAGGACTGGGCGCGGAACCGGACGCGAAGCCCGCTCGGACGCTGACGACGGTTTGCGCGGCGCATGCCGCCCATGATGGCGTGCACGACTCGATCTATGTGCTGTTGCCCTTGTGGGCCGAGGCCTTCGGGCTCAACTACGCGCAGGTCGGCTTGCTCAAGTCGGCCTTCTCCGGCGCTCTCGCCATGTTCCAGATGCCCGCCGGCATCCTCTCCGAGCGGCTCGGCGAGCGCTTCCTGCTCGTGCTTGGAACCGCCGCCGCCGGCATCGGTTACGCCATGCTCGGCCTGTCGACGAGCTTCCTCATGCTGTTCGCGATCGTGGCGCTGACCGGTCTCGCGTCCTCGGTGCAGCATCCAATCGGCTCGGCCGTCATCTCCAAGGCCTTTGCGCAGGGCGGGCGTCGGGCCGCGCTCGGCGTTTACAACTTCAGCGGCGACGTCGGAAAAATGGCCGTGGCGCTGCTGCTCGGCAGTGCCGTGACCTACGTCGGCTGGCGGACCGCGACGCTCGGTTACGGCCTCGTCGTGGTGGCCCTGAGCCTCGTCATTCTCGTGATGCTGCGCGAGATCAGGGGCGCCGCGCCGCCCGTGCTGTCACCGATGTCCGCTGCGGCGTCGGGGGGCTGGGGCTTCACGGATCGCAGAGGCTACAGCGTCCTCTCCGGCATTCATGTCGTGGACTGCGCCTGCCGGACGGGCGTTCTCACCTTCGTGCCCTTTGCGCTGGCTGCCAAGGGCGCCTCGGCGGCGACCATCGGCCTTGCGTTCGCCCTCATCTTCGCGGGCGGCGCCGCCGGTAAGCTGGTTTGCGGGCTGCTTGGAGATCGGATCGGCCTGATCCGCACGGTCGTGCTGACGGAATTCGCCACGGCCGGCCTGATCATCGCCACGCTGCTGGCGCCGCTCTGGGGCGCCATCGTTTTGTTGCCTCTGCTCGGCATCGCGCTCAACGGCACGTCCTCCGTGCTCTACGGCACCGTCGGCGAGTTCGTCAGGGCCGACCGTCAGGCGCGGGCGTTCGGCCTCTTCTACACGCTCGGCTCGATTGCCGGCACGCTGTCGCCGATCGCGTTCGGTGTCGTGGGCGACCTCGCGGGTTTGCGCGTGACGCTCGTCTCGCTCGCCGTCGTCGCGCTTCTGGCGGTGCCGCTGACGCTGATGCTGCGCAGCCACGTGAGCAAGGCCTGAGCCGCACCGGCGATTTTGCCACTCCCCTGGCGCTGCGGCCCGGCCCGTGACATGATCGCGGTGCAGCATGACGACCTCAAACCGAGCGCGGCCCCATGTCCACCACGTCGAGCCATGAGCGGAAGACACTGATCCTGACCGGCGCCTCGCGCGGGATCGGGCACGCGACGGTGAAGCGCTTCGCCTCCGCCGGCTGGAGGGTGATCTCCTGCTCCCGCCATCCGTTTCCCGAGGATTGCCCGTGGGAGATGGGGCCGGAGGATCACATCCAGGTCGATCTCGCCGATGTCGCCGCCACCAACCACGCCATCGCGGAGATGCGCGAACGCCTGAAGGCGCAGGGGTCCCGGCTGAACGCGCTCGTCAACAACGCGGCCATCAGCCCGAAGGGGGCGGGCGGCAGTCGGCTCGGCTCGATCGAGACCAGCCACGATGACTGGCTGCACGTCTTCCACGTCAACTTCTTCGCGCCCATTCTGCTGGCTCGCGGTCTCATCGCCGAGCTGGCGCGGGCGAAAGGCGCCGTCGTCAACGTCACGTCGATCGCGGGCGGCCGCGTGCATCCCTTCGCGGGCGCCGCCTACGCCACCTCCAAGGCGGCGCTCGCCTCGCTCACGCGCGAGATGGCGCACGATTTCGCGCCGCGCGGCATCCGCGTCAACGCCATCTCGCCGGGGGAGATCGACACCGCCATCCTCTCGCCCGGCACCGATCGGATCGTGAAAGAGCAGATCCCCATGGGTCGCCTCGGCGAGCCGGAGGAGGTGGCCAAGGCCATCTACTTCCTGTGCACGGATGCCTCGAGCTACGTGAACGGCGCCGAGCTGCACATCAACGGCGGCCAGCACGTG
>JAGRKR010000609.1 GCA_020442225.1 Hyphomicrobiaceae bacterium
GGATAGAGCATCAGATTCCTAATCTGAGGGTCACAGGTTCGAATCCTGTCGGGGTCACCAATAAAATCAATGGCTTGTAGAGTGCATACCGACCCACTTGAGAGCCCTAGCGACCATTTGGCGACCACATTCCTGAGGAATGATGGGTCGTTCTGTGGGGATTGCTCGGCCCTGGCGCGCCGTCTGGCAGGGCGATAGGTCCCAGCAACGTCAGCCGTCGGATCGCGAGTCTTCCACATGCGGCGAGCGGCGCGAAGGAGCATGACGCCAAGGTGGACGATCGCGGATGCGCCTATGTAGGCGCGGACGGCACCGAAGGGAGTGGGGTTGTCGCAGAAGGAGAGGACGGCGTCCCTTGGATCTTGCGCCACGGTGACGAGGTACATGTCTGCGTCAGTTGTCCGAGTCGAACCCTCACCCCGTCGCCCACCAAGAAGTCTGAACACTCCTGATCTGCCTGACGCAACGGGACAATCCCACAAGCAGAAGGTCGCCAGTGCGGCGACATGGGTATCAAGCATGCGGTCGGCGGGTCCGCTGCCGGAGGTATCGCGACCCGGCCATGGACCCGATGCTGCTCTGTTCACCGATTGACTGAACCTGAGTGTGCGCCGCCCGAGGTCATCGCCCTACGGTGACGCCTACAGATGATGGAAGCCGGCAGCGCCCACGCTGGTTCCGGGGGCGGCGGCGGCACGTCGTGGCCGCGCCAGCGCAGGACACCGCGGGCGGCCGCAACGCCGGTTGCAAAACAGCCCTGCAGCAGGTAGCCGCCGGTCGGCGCCTCCCAGTCGAGCATCTCGCCGGCCGCGAAGACACCGGGACGCTTCCGCAGCATGAGGTTGGCGTCGAGCGCGGCGAGACGGATACCGCCGGCCGTCGAGATGGCGCGGTCGAGATCGGGTGTGCCCGTCACGGTGAGGGTGACCTGCTTCAGGCGTCGGGCGAGGCCGGCCGGGGCCGCCGGCAATGCCCCATGCGGGTCATTGCGCGCGTCCTCGCGCAGCAGCGCGATGGCGACCGGCGACAGGCCTGCTGCTTTGCGCAGGAAGTTCGCGAGCGACTGCTTGCCGCGCGGCCGCTCCAGCCGGCGGGTCAGGTCGGCCAGCTCGAGGTCGGGGCGCAAATCGATCGCGAGTTCGGCGTTCCCGCTGCTGCTGAGCGCCTCGCGCAAGCGCCAGGCCAGTGCGTAGACGGCGCCGCCTTCGAGACCCTTGGCCGTGACGACGGCCTCGCCGCGGACGCGCGTGTCCCCGCACGCGACGGCAATGCGCTTGAGGGGCTCGCCTTCGAACCGCTCGAGGAAGTGGGGCGACCAGGCGATGTGAGCGCCGCAGTTGGCGGGGTGCAGGTCGGCGACCTCGATGCCGGCATGCGACAGGATCGAGAGCCATTGGCCGTCGGAGCCCAGCCGCGGCCAGCTGGCGCCGCCAAGCGCGAGCACGGTCGCCCGTGGCCGGACGGCGACGAGGGGGCAATCCGGCGTCGCAAAGGTCAGAGCACCGCTCTCGTCCCAGCCGGTCCACGTATGGCGCGTGGCCAGTGTCACGCCTTGAGCGTCGAGACGGCGCAGCCACGCGCGCAGCACCGGCGATGCCTTGAACGTTTCGGGGAAAACGCGCCCGCTGCTGCCGACGAACAGCGGCACGCCGAGCGCCTCGCACCAGCCGGCCAATGCGCCGGGTGGAAACGCGTCGAGATGGACTGCCATCCATCCGGCGCTGTGACCGTAGCGGCCCAGGAACGCGGCCCGAGCCTCGGAGTGGGTCAGGTTGAGGCCACCGCGGCCCGCCATCAGGAACTTGCGGCCGACGGACGGCATGCGCTCGTAGACGGTGACGGCGTAACCTGCGGCCGACAGAACCTCGGCCGCCATCAGGCCGGCTGGTCCTCCACCAATAACGGCGATCGTGTCGCGCGTTTGTGCCACTCCAAACTCCTCTGCATCTGCCGACTTGCGCCGCCTGCTAAGCAGGTATTCCCGGCATCGCCAACAAATGCCTGCTTCCAGGTCTCATCAACAACATTGGCGTGGCCGAGGGCACGCCGCCGTCCGAGTGCACGCTGAGGAAGAAGTCAAGCTGCCTCCCCGTCATAGGCCAGGATCAAGCGTTGGCTGGAGGCTGATAGATCCGCATGACCAAAGGATTGCCGTCCGCAACCAAACATCCCGTGCTTGTGTGGAAACGCCAAATCAGATTCCGCTGAGCGAGGCATCGCGGGAGGCTGATAGTGGGCCGTTTCATCGAGGGCGAGGCGCGCGGGCAGTATTCACTCTTGCCGAGCGCGCTCGATGATTTCGTAGAGCAGGAAAACCCCGTTCGCGTCGTTGACGCCTTCATCGACGAACTCGATCTCGGCGCCTTGGGGTTCACGGGCGTGGTGCCGGCCGCGACGGGTCGACCCTCGTACCATCCTTCAACGCTCCTCAAGCTCTATTTCTACGGCTATCTCAACCGCGTGCAATCGAGCCGACGCCTCGAGAAGGAGGCGAAACGCAATGTCGAGGTGATGTGGCTGACAGGCCGCCTCGCTCCTGACTTCAAGACCATCGCCGACTTCCGCAAGAACAATAGCGCGGCGATCCAGGCAGTTTGCGCGAGGTTCGTTGAGCTCTGTGTCGACATCGGCATGTTCAAGAATGCCGTGGCCGCGATCGACGGCGCC
>JAGRKR010000610.1 GCA_020442225.1 Hyphomicrobiaceae bacterium
AGCCCGGTGACTGCGAGCAAGGGGGCGAGCAGGCGTTTCAGGTGCTCCTCGGCGTCGGCCCCACGATAGATCTCGCCGCCGTCGGTGGTGGCAAGCGTGGCTGACCTGTCGGCGAGATAGCGTTTGCGCAGCCGCCACAGCCGCCCGTCGATCTCGAGGTCGGCCTCGATCAGCGGCGCGCCGCCCGCATACGGCCGCAACGCACGCACCGCTTCGGCCTGGCTCGTATGCAGGCTTTCCACGAGCGTGCGGAGCGCACGCACGAGCGTCGACTTGCCCAGCTCATTGGGGCCCACCAGGATGTTCAGCCCGTCCGAGAGACCCTCGATGGCGACGGGCGCGGAAAAGGGGCCGACCTCCTTCAACCGCAGCGCGCGCAACTTCAAGAGCGCCTCCCTTCACCCGCCTGGCGGGCGTAGCCGTAGAGCTTCCGCAGGGCCAGCTCCGCCACGGCCCGCGCCTGGGCGTCGTCCGCAGCGGCCACGGCGCGAAGGCGCGCAGCCACTTCGCCGATCACCCCGCCGCCGATCATGGCCTGGTCGGCCCCATCGGCGGCGACGTGGAGATCGGCTGCGTCGTGCTCCAGCCAGAAGAGCTCGGCCGCCAGCGCCTCGAGACGTGCTTCGAGCGCACTGTGCTCGGCGAGTGAAAGCTGCCCCGCCAGTTCCAGTGCCAGCAGATGCGAGCGCGAGGCGGCCCCGAGCGCTGCCACCTCGACGGCCACCGCCTCGATATCCGCGAGGCTGTCGAGCTGCACCGCACGTTGCGACCAGTGGAACTCTGCCGTCGCGACCCGTTCGACCTCAGGCGCGGCGGATGGAGAGGCGAGCCGCACGACGAGGGCATGACCCGGCTCGTTCCTGACGTAGCGATCCGGCTCCGGCGTGCCGGAGTACCAGACCCTCGGGCCGATCTGCCGCGCGCCGTGCCAGTCGCCAAGCGCCAGATACGCGAGCCCGGCCCGCTCGGGACGATCCTGGGCGATCTGGACCGCCGCCTCGCCGAGGCTGCCGAAGCCCTGCACCGAGCCGTGCGCGAGCCCTATGCGCAGCGCTCCTTCCGGTGTCGCCGCGCTGTCCATCCACGCCGTCGGGTCGCCGCTCGCGGCCCTGCTGGTGAGTGGTGCTGCCAGCAGGTGGACCCCTGGCGCGATCTCTGTCGCGCCCTGCGTGTCGTGGGCGCGGACATTGGCGAGCGGCCCGCCGAGCGCGCGCACCCTCTGCCAGAGGCCGCCGGGACGCGCCGGATCGTGATTGCCCGGCAGCAGATGCCACGTGAGGTCGGCGCACTTCCGCATGATGCTCAGCGCTTCGCGCAGCGTCTGATCGGGCAGCGTCTCGGCATCGAAAATATCGCCAGCGACCAGCACGTGGGCGGCGCCCTTCGTCCGAGCCTGCGCGGCGATGCGCGCGACGGCGTCGAGACGGGCGCGCTTCAGGATGGCGGCCTTGGCCTCGGGGAAGCCGCCGAAGGTCTTGCCGATCTGCCAGTCGGCCGTATGGACGAATGTGAAGGCCACGCGCGTCGGGCTCCCTCGCAGCAGCGCTCGCTCCCGCCGGGCCGGCGCACGGGGGATGCAGAAACCGAACCTCTCGTTCTTATTTTGTTCGCTGATGCCGTGTCAAGGCCGCTTCGGTCGCCGGCGGTCGGCCCGGTACGCGGTTGAGCGTCCACGCATCAGATGGCAAACGCCGGCTCGCGTGCACGAGCCGGCGTCGTCTCGAGTCATAGGGCCAATCGCAAGGCCAGGAAGAACCGACGGCCGCTCGCTATCTGACCGTGCAGCCACCGATGGCGCGGCTGCAGCTGTGCCCGTTCTTGCGGCACTCGGAGAGCGCAATGCGAGGCGTGGCGCCGGTGCCGTAGGAGACACCGTTGCTGCTGGAGCCGGTGGCCACATAGCCGCAACCGCCGTTGCTGAAGGTCGTCACGACCCGGCAGCCCTGCCCGCCCCGGCCCTGGCACTGGCTCATGGCGCTGCGGCTCGCCTCGGACAGCGAGCGATACTTCCAGCCGACGCCGACCGCGACGCGCGAGCGGCCCGAGCTTTCACGCCAGAGCGCTACGGCGATGGCGCCATAGCTGCCGCCGCTGGTGCGCGGGCAGCGCCCCGACGTGACGTGCTTGCCGCCCGCACAGCAGATGGACCCGATGGGTGCACAGCCGCCACCGAGATGATCGGGGCAAAGCTTGTAGCCGGGATTGCACTGCGCGGCGGCGGGCGCCGGCGCGAGCAGAGCGAACGAGCCGCTCAGGAAGAGCCCCAGAAGAAAAACCCTAAAAATGGAACGCATGATCTCAGCCCTCATGTTGCCAAAAGAAGGTCACTCTCAAGCTGATTGCGAGATTAAGCGAGCGGATGTTGGAATGCCAATAGCCGACGACAGAGAGATCTCATGCTGTGCCCGCGATGCCGCACTCCGGCCGTCCGGCCCGGCTGCAGACGGTGGAATGCGACGCGCTGGAGCTGCCGACGATGGCCTGTCCGCAACCTTAATTGATCGCTCACACCGCCAAAGCCGCCAGGATGTCCGCCCTGCT
>JAGRKR010000611.1 GCA_020442225.1 Hyphomicrobiaceae bacterium
CGCTGGATCTCCTGCGTGCGGCCCGTCTGCTTGCCGGCCGACGCCTCGCGGCGCGTGCGCTGCGTGGTTGCGCGCGGCAACATGCCGTACTCCGCCGTGATCCAGCCTCGCCCCTGGTTCTTCAGCCAGATCGGCACGCGCTCCTCGAGGGTTGCTGTGCACAGAACCTGGGTCTGGCCGAACCGGATGAGGCACGAGCCTTCGGCATGCATGGAGAGGGCGCGCTCGAAACTGACGGATCGAAGCTCGTCGGGTTGGCGCTTGGACGGGCGCATGATCTCGCTCTGGTGCTGTTTCTGACAGGGGTGCAACGGCGCGCGAGCCGGCTCACATCCACTCGAAGGTCACGGCGCCCCCCTGCGCATGGGCGCGCAGGAGCCCTGATCCGTGGCGAGTGGCAGTGGGTCCGGCTCACACTCTCGGTGTCGGCGCGCGGCGTTCATCGAGATCGTGCGCACCCTATGCGACCGCACCGCCCTGTTCAACCCTCGTTCGAGACACCTGTGGCTCATTGAGCAAGCAAATTGACGCCGGCCTCGCGGCTGCTTACGTTCCTCGGCATGGCAAACCTGGATCCGACCTCGCGGCTTGCTCGCGGACCGGCACCGGACGGCCCCTCCGAGCTTGCCCGCCTCAACGAGCGATCGCGCGCCGTCTTCCGCCTGGTGGTGGAGACCTATCTGGCGACCGGCGAACCCGTCGGCTCGCGCAATTTGTCGCGCCATCTGCCCATGACGCTGTCGCCGGCCTCGGTGCGCAACGTCATGTCCGACCTCGAGCAGCTCGGGCTGATCTACGCCCCGCACACCTCGGCCGGCCGGCTGCCGACCCAGACCGGGCTACGCCTGTTCGTCGACGGCCTCCTCGAGATCGGCGATCTCAACGAGGAGGAGCGCCGGCATATCGAGGCACAGGTCCGCGTCAAGAGCGGCAAGCGCATCGAGGATGTGCTGAGCGAGGCCATCGAGCTGGTGTCCGGCCTCTCGCACTGCGCCGGCCTCGTCGTCAGCGAGAAGCAGATCAGCCGCCTGAAGCACATCGAGTTCGTGCCGCTGGAGCCCGGCAAGGCCCTGGTCGTGCTCGTCGGCGAGGACGCGGGCGTCGAGAACCGCATCGTCGACGTGCCCAAAGGCTTGCCGCCGTCGGCCCTGGTCGAGGCGACCAACTACCTGAACTCCGTCATCCGCAGCCTGACGCTGGCCGAGGCCAAGACACGTGTGGAGCACGAGCTGGCCCAGCAGAAGGCCGAGCTGGACGCGCTCACGGCCAAGGTCATTCGAGCCGGTCTCGCCACCTGGTCGGGCACCCTCGGCGACCGCAAGAGCCTGATCGTCAGGGGGCAGTCCAACCTGCTCAAGGATCTGACGGCCATCGAGGACCTCGAGCGCATCCGTCAGCTCTTCGACGATCTCGAAGCCAAGCGCGATTTCATCCACCTGCTCGGCGCCGCCGAGACGGCCGACGGCGTGAATATCTTCATCGGCTCGGAGAACAAGCTCTTCTCTCTGTCGGGTTCCTCGCTCATCGTTTCGCCGTTCCGCGACGAGCAACGCAAGATCGTCGGCGTGCTCGGCGTCATCGGTCCGACGCGGCTCAACTATGCCCGCATCATCCCGATGGTCGATTACACCGCCCGGCTGGTGGGACGATTGCTCGCTTGATTTTTTCGACGGATGGCTCGATATCCGCTGCGAGCATCCCGGCCGGCCGAGGTGATCCGCGCCGGGTCCGGCGTGGACTGACGGCTCGGGTTTCCGGGAACGGCCCGCACCCTCTCCAGGTCAGACGTGGCGGCGCCTGCTCGCGTCGCCCGGTCCCAGCAAAAAGCAGATCGTGAGACAGCCCATGACCAACGACACGAACGGTCCCGAGCAGACACGCCCCGATGCGGCCGCCGCCAAGCCGGCAGAGCCGCGCGTGTCGCCGACCGAGCCACCGGCAGACGCCCAGCCAGCGGGCGAACCGGCGGCGCCTGCCGAGCCGACGCCGAGCGAGCTCGTGGCCAAGCTGCGCGCCGAGAACCAGGATCTCACCGATCGCCTGAAGCGGGCGTTCGCCGACGCCGAGAATTTGCGCAAGCGCACCGAGCGCGAGAAGGTCGACGAGCGCAAATACGCGATCACCAAGTTCGCACGCGACATCGTCACCGTGAGCGACAACTTCCAGCGCGCCATCGAGATGGTGCCGAAGGACGCCCGCGAGCAGGATTCGAGTCTCAAGGGCTTCCTCGAAGGCGTCGTCATGATCGAGCGCGAATTCAACAGCGTGCTCGAGCGCAATGGCGTGAAGCGTCTGGAGCCGGCCGGCCAGCCGTTCGACCCCAACCTGCACCAGGCCATGAGTCAGATATCTACGGCGGACGTGCCGGCCGGCCATATCGCAGCCGTGCTGCAGCCCGGCTACGTCATCGAGGATCGCCTGCTGCGCCCGGCGCTGGTGGTCGTCGCCATGGCGCCGGCAACGCCGGCCGAACCCGTCAAGGCGGAGGCGCCCCAGCCCGGCACGGCGAGCGAGACGCCAGCCACTGGCGCTGGCGCAGCCCCTGGCGGCGGCCCCGGCGAGGCGCCCGCCACATCCAAGGACTGACCGCGCCGGCGCGCGACGCCGTGCCACGCGTCACGACAGAACGGCGCCAGCCCGAGGGGCCGGCGCCGTCGTCCTGGTGTCCGGGACCGGGGCTGCGCGCGCCCCGGCGCCATCACGTCTCAGTTGCTCGGGCCCGTCCCTTGGCGGGGGCCGCCCCTGACCGGTCCGACCGCAGGTGGGGCCGGCTGCTGCGGACGCAGCGCGTTGCCGAGAATGGCGGCAGCGCCGGCGAGCCCATCGCCGCCGCCAACCACGGTATGCGGCACCAGCCGCGAGATGAGTTGTACGAGCTGCGGCTTGCGCTCCAGCGACGCCAGCACCTTCTCGAGCGCCTGCAGCACAGC
>JAGRKR010000612.1 GCA_020442225.1 Hyphomicrobiaceae bacterium
CCCATGGGATTGCAGACCTTGGTGGCGAGCACCCAGTGCTGGCGGGTCGCCTTGATGGCGCGGCCGAGCACCTCTTCGGAGGCGCCCTTGTTGTAGGAATTGGCCGTGTCGACAAAATTGACGCCGAGGCCGCGGGCGTGGTCGATGATCCGTTGGGCTTCGGCCTCGGGCGTCTCGCCGCCGAACATCATCGTGCCGAGACAAAGCTCCGACACCCTGACGCCGCTGTTGCCGAGCGGCCGGAATTTCATGTCCGTCATGTCTGCTCCTCATGTCAGGGCGCCGTGGTCCTGTCGCCGGGACATGACCGGGACAATAGAGCACGCCAGCCGGATCAGGTAGGGGCGGACAGCGGGCGAATGGCGCGGCCGACCTGCGGCGGGCGGGGCAGGCCGGCGCACGCGGCGGCGAGGCGCGACCAGATGGCGGCCTGCTCGCGCGACCAGGCGACAGGCGCCCGGCTTTCAAGCGAGATGTTGACGATGGCCAGCTCGCACGTGGCGACGGGCGCCTGCGTGGCCTCCTCCCGCATCACCAGCACGACATGGACGCGGCGCTCGTCGAGGCCGAGCACGTGCGCCGCGATGGCGATCGACGCGCCCGCACCGATCTCCTTGGCGTAGGTGGCATGCAACTCCGTCAGCACGGGGCTCGTCGCGCCATGGCGCAGACTGGCGTCGGTGAGGCCCGCGGACGTCAGCAACGCCATGACGGCGTCGTCGAACAACTCCACGTACTCCGCCGCGCGCATGTGCCCGAGCTCATTGACCCGCTCGGGCGTCACCTCTGTCCGATGGACGGGGGGCATTCGGTCGGGCATCGACCGCCTCCGGTGGGGCAGCGGCCAGCAGGACGGCAGGCGCGTGGCCTGCCGTCGCCGAAGCCTCAGGACGTGTGCTTGATCAGGAAGCGATAGACGCCGCCGCTCTCGCTGTGCTCGACGAGCGTGTTGCCGGTGGTGCGGCAGAACGCCTGGAAGTCGGCGACAGCGCCGGGGTCGGTGGCCAGCACCTCGAGCGTGCCGCCCTTGGCGACCTCCTGGATGGCCTTCTTGGCCTTGAGAATCGGCAGCGGGCAGTTCAGTCCTTTCGCGTCGAGGGTCTTGTCGGCCATGGATGTCCTCCTGATTCTGGCGATGCGATTGACCAGGGTGGGGGCGTCGAGCAGCGGACACGAGCTGAGCGGGCCGCCGCGGTCGCCGTCAGGCCGACCACTGCCCCGCCGGGACGTGCCTCACAAGTGCCGGTCGAAAATCCCTCGCGCTGGGTGGCCCGACCGCGGGTGTGCCGACGGCTTGGCCATGTCGATGAACATCTATACTTTCGAATAGAATGAAATGAAGGTCAATGCGGTGGCCCGCAGCACCCGCCACCGGTCATGGGGAGACGACATGCCGGCAGCGGCGAGACGAAGCGCGTTCCTGACGCATCCCGTGTTCCGGCAGGCGGGGTTCGGCCGCCATCATCCGCTGTCGATATCGCGCCATGCAGCCATGCTGGACGTGATCGAGGCCCTGCGCTGGCTGGACGACCAGGAGCGTTATCCCTGTCCCCTGGCCGATCGCGACCTGTTGCTGCGATTCCACGCCGCCGACTATCTCGACGCCTTCATGCGGGTCGCGAGCGAGGGCGTCGCCAGTGCGCAGGACCGCGAGCGCTATAATCTCGGCACGATGGAGTGTCCGGTGTTCCCGGGTCTGCGCGAGCGGGCGCTGGCGAGCGTCGGGGGCTCCGTGAAGGCAGCGGAGCTGGCGCTGGCGGGAGCCGTTGCCTTTCATCCCGGTGGTGGAAC
>JAGRKR010000613.1 GCA_020442225.1 Hyphomicrobiaceae bacterium
TTCTGGGTTGGTCATGAACTGGAATCCTTCCTCGAAAAGCCGCTCGAGACCGTTGCGACCAAGGCCAAATCCGTCGAGCTTATCGACGCCCATGGCCTGGCGAAGCTCGGTTTTCGCGAGGGCGGCGCCTTCGAGAAGCACAGCCACGACCACGAGCATCATGACGGCAAGGAGGAAGCCGATCACGACCACGATCATGAGCACGAGAAGAGCGCCAAGGACGACCACGACCACGATCATGAGAAGGCCGAGGCGGATCACGACCACGAGAAGGGCGCGAAGGACGACCACGATCACGACCACGAGAAGGCCGAGGCGGACCACGACCATCATCATCACGGCGAGTTTGACGCCCATGTCTGGCTCGATCCGATGAACGCCAAGGCCATGGTGCACGAGATCGTCGAGGCGCTGGTCGCGGCCGATCCCGCCAACGCGGCGAAATACGAAGCCAACGCGAAAAAGGTCTCCGCTCGGCTCGACGCGCTGGTCGCGGAAGTTTCGGTCGATCTGAAGCCGGCGAAGGGCAAGGGCTTCATCGTCTTCCACGATGCCTACCAGTATTTCGAGAACCGCTTCGGCGTCACGGCGGCAGGCTCCATCACCGTCTCGCCGGAGGTCATCCCGGGCGCCGAACGTGTGCGCGAAATCCACGCCAAGGTGAAGGACCTGGGCGCCGCCTGCGTTTTCGCCGAGCCGCAGTTCGAGCCGAAGCTGGTATCGACGGTCACCGAGGGCACGGCGGCACGATCCGCCGTCCTCGATCCGCTCGGCGCGGACCTGCAGGACGGACCCGACCTCTATTTTGGCCTGATCCGCAACCTCGCAACCTCGATGCGCGACTGCCTCGGCGGCAACAGCTGAGGCCGGCCTACGAAACGGTGAACTGACCCATCATGCCGGCATCCTCGTGCTCGAGGATGTGGCAATGGTACATGAATGGGGTATCCGGTCCTGCGGGGTTGTCGAAGCGCACCGCGATCTCTGCCTGCCCGTCGATCAGCACCGTGTCCTTCAGGCCGACATTGTGCGGTCTCGGTGGGCCGCCGTTCTCCGACAGTACCTGGAACTGCGCCCCGTGCACGTGGAAGGGATGAAGCAGCATGGCGCTCGATACGACCCAGCGTTCGGTGACGCCGCGTTTCAGCTCCAGGTCGATGCGGTCCATCGCATAGGGCCTGCCGTTGATGGCGAAACCGCCGCCGCCCATCATGCCCATGCCCATGTCGAGGCTGAACGTACGCATTTCCGCGCCCGTCATGTCGGGTTCGACCGGGCCGGCGCCGATCTCGCCGGGCAGCGCCGTGATACGCGCCTCCAGCCGCTCGTCGACGGTGAACGGCAGGACCGGAAGCACGCTCGGCACGATCCGGCGCATCATGCCCTGCATGCGGCCCATCATGCCGCCCGGTCCCCGGTTCGGATCGGGTCCGCTGATCAGCGTGACGGCCGCCCCGTCGGAAAAGTCCACCAGCACCTCCGCCCGCTCGCTCGGAGCAAGCGGCAGCACCTCCAGCGTCCGCGGCTTGGCGAGATAGCCGCCGTCGGTGGCGATCTGGTGCATCGGCCGCCCGTCCTCGAAGGCGAGCGTATAGATGCGCGCGTTGGAACCGTTGACGAGGCGCAGCCGCACAATTCCGCGCGGTACGGCGGCCACCGCATTGCCCTGCCCGTTGACCAGAACCGTGTCGCCGGCAAAGCCGTGCATCACGTCCATCATCGAGACGTCGTAGACCATGCGTCCGGCATCGTCGAAACGGCGGTCCTGCAGAACGAGCGTGAGATCGTCGATGCCATAGGCCGACGGCAGGCCGCGCGCCTCGTCGTCGCCGTCGCTGACATGGATGACGCCCGCCAGCCCCGCATGCACCATCGGCGCCGTGCGGCCATG
>JAGRKR010000614.1 GCA_020442225.1 Hyphomicrobiaceae bacterium
GATGTCGTGGCCGTAGAGGCAGAGGCCGGCCTCGAGCCTGAGCGAGTCGCGCGCGCCAAGGCCGATCGGCGCCACCCGCTCGTCGGCGAGCAGGACGCGGGCAAGGTCGGCGGACTTGTCGGCGGCAACTGAAATCTCGAAGCCATCCTCGCCCGTATAGCCGGAGCGGCTGACATGGCATGCGAAGCCGCCGACGTCGACGCTCCCCGCCTGCATGAAGGCGAAGGCGGCGGCGGCCGGCGACAGCCCGGCCATGACGTCGTGCGCGAGCGGCCCCTGGAGCGCCAACAGGGCGCGCTCGGGACGCGGCTTCAGCGTCACGCCGGCCGGCAGATGACGGGCGATGTGGTCGTAGTCCGCCTCCTTGCAGGCGGCGTTGACGACGAGCAGGAGCGTGCCGTCGTTCTGCGCGGAGGGCGAGCGGGTGACCATGAGATCGTCGAGGATGCCGCCATCCGCGCCGAGAAGCTGGGTATAGCGTTGCCGCCCGAGACCGAGTCCCAGGATGTCGGCCGGCACGAGCGCTTCGAGCGCCCGCGCGACCGTCTCATGACGCCCGTCACCGGCCACCAGATCCGCCTGCCCCATGTGGCTGACGTCGAAAAGACCCGCCTTCTCGCGGGTCCACAGATGCTCCTTGAGCACCCCCAGCGGATACTGGACAGGCATCTCGTAGCCGGCGAACGGCACCATCTTGCCGCCGAGACTGATGTGGAGATCATGCAGCGGCGTACGCCGCAACGGCACGTCAGAAGGGGTATTGGCACTCATCCGTCGAGGTTCCACTGCGCTCGGGCGCACGCGCGACGATCGCACGTGCTCGAGCCCCCTCTGTCACGGAACCTGAGAGTTTTGGCACGGGAACCGCCGTTACCCGGCCGCGTCCGCGCTTATCCCCTTCGGTGAGTACGGCAGATCTATGCCGCAGCTGCTTTCCAGAGTGCCATCTTCCTGCGGTCCTTTTGCCTGAGAGGTTCCGGGGCGGTTGCTCCTTCGGCGCCGCCCGTCACCAGAAGCGTCGGTGATGGACGGTCTCTTCCGCAGGCCTCGACTGGCCAGAGTCATGGTGGGCACTAAGCCCACGAACAATGATAGCTGTCCTGAAGTCTCCGTCAATGGAGTGGTGCGGGACGTGTCGACGAAGGGCGATGACGGGCGCTGTCGGGGCCGCCACGGACCAGCGTTCGCTCAGCCCGCGCCCGCCCGCTCGAACCCGACGAAGATCTGATAGTCGGCCGGGCGCGCGCCTTCGGGGATCGTGAAGGTGATCGTGCGCACGGCAGAGAAATAGCCGATGGGCTTCTCGAGGGCGACCTGCACGTCGACGGTGAGCTTGTCAGACTGCACCTTCTCACGCTTGGCATCCGTCAGGAACACCTTGAGCGGCAGCTTGACCACGCCGGACGTGCCGCGAGGACCGAGCAGCACGCGGCCCGAGAAGCCGTATTTCACGGTGATGCGGCCGGGCTCGATGCGGCATTCCCGCGCCGTTTTTGTGATCTCGCCACGATGCACGATCGCCAAGCCGTCGCCGGCGCGACCCGATTCGTAGACGGTGAGCGTATTGTCCCGCGGCCAGACGTCGAAGCGCGGACAGGCGTGCGCCACCTGCACGGCGCCAGGGCCGCTGATCGTGGTGGTGTCCGCTTTCGCGGCGGAGAGCAGGCCATCCTCCGTGACGGAGCGAACCGGCGTCTCCTGCTGCGACTTGCCGCCCCAGATGCCCGACCCGAGCCCCGACGTCAGCGAGGACATGCCGCATCCGGTGACACCGACCGCCACGCAAACCACGGCGGCGGCACGCACGAGCAGACGGCTGCCCGTGACACGCAGGCTAATCCCTGTTTGCTTCACAGCGTCCCTGCTTCTTCTGTGGCCGAAACGCGGAGCCATACCCCCGAACACCGCGCTCCATCTGGCCAAGGCGTTATTATGATGTTGCCTCTGGGACTCAATCCTAGCACCGGGCAACCCTCCCGGCAAACCGTGCCGATTTGCCGCTTCGGGACTCGCTGTACCTGCCGATTGTGGCCGCGCTTGGCCGCCTCGGCCCTTGGCAAGCCCCGAATTGCATGACATTGAACCCCCAGAGAAACTCTTTCAGCAACGAGAGACGGGCATGTCCGCGAGCGAGCTGGCTCCCCTGACGATCTACCTCGCGGCTCCGCGCGGGTTCTGTGCCGGCGTGGACCGCGCCATACAGATCGTGGAAGGAGCAATCGCCAAGTATGGCGCTCCTGTCTACGTCCGCCACGAGATCGTCCACAATCGTTTCGTCGTCGAGACCCTCAGGGCGAAGGGCGCCGTTTTTGTGGAAGAGCTCGACGAGATCCCCGAAACCGACGCGCCTGTGATCTTTTCGGCACATGGCGTGCCCAAGTCCGTGCCCGCCGCCGCCGAGACGCGCCGCCTTTTCTATATCGACGCCACCTGCCCCCTGGTTTCCAAGGTGCATGTCGAGGCCGAACGACTCGCCGCCCGTGGCCTGGAGATCCTGCTGATCGGCCACGCGGGCCATCCGGAGGTAATCGGCACGATGGGCCAGCTCCCGGACGGCGCGGTGACGCTGATCGAGACTGCCGAAGATGCGCGTCGCCTGATGCCGGGCGACCCCGCGCGCCTCGCCTACATCACGCAGACGACCCTTTCGGTGGACGACACTGCGGAAATCGTAGCTATTCTGCGCAGCCGGTTCCCGCACATCGTCGCCCCTCACAAGGAGGACATCTGCTACGCCACCACCAACCGGCAGGCGGCCGTCAAGGCGATCGCCGGCAAGGTCGACCGCCTGATCGTCGTCGGTTCGCCGAACAGCTCCAATTCGAAGCGCCTCGTCGAGGTCGCCACGCGCGCCGGTTGTCCGCAGGCGATGCTCGTGCAGCGCGCAAGCGAGATCCCCTGGGAGCGCTTCGGCGGCATGCGCACACTCGGCATCACGGCCGGCGCCTCCGCGCCGGAGCTGCTCGTCGACGAGATGGTCGCCGCCTTCCGTGCGCGCTACCGGGTGACGCTGGAGCAGGTCTCGACGGCCGAGGAGGACGTCGTCTTCAATCTGCCGCGCGCCCTGCGCGAGCCTGCTGCGCAGTAGGGCAGGAGGCGAGCCATGGCCGTCTATACCGAAGTCTCGGACGACGAGCTGGCCGGCTTCGTGGAGCGCTACGGGCTGGGCGCTCTGCTCTCCTACAAGGGCATCGCCGAAGGTGTCGAAAATACCAACTACCTCGTTCAGACCACCGTTGGCCCCTTCATCCTCACGCTCTACGAGAAGCGGGTCGAGGCCCGTGACCTGCCGTTTTTCCTCGGGTTGATGGAGCATCTCGCCACCGGTGGCATCACCTGCCCGACGCCGGTGCACGACAAGTCGGGCGCCGTGCTCGGCCACCTCGCCGGCCGCCCCGCCGCCATGGTGACGTTTCTCGACGGCGTTTCCGTGCACCGCCCCGCACCCAGCCACTGCGAGGCCGTCGGCGATGCGCTGGCGCGGCTGCACATCGTCGGCAAGACGTTCGCGGCGAGCCGGGAGAACGCGCTCGGACCGGCGGGCTGGCGCCCTCTGTTCGCTCGCTTCAGCGCCCAGGCGGACGCGATCCATCCGGGCCTCCACCGCCTCATCTGCGACGAGCTGGCCGCCCTCGAGGCCGCCTGGCCATCCGGGCTCGAGGTCGGCGTGATCCACGGCGATCTGTTCCCCGACAACGTGTTCTTCCTGGGCAACAAGCTGTCCGGCCTGATCGACTTCTATTTCGCCTGCACCGACATCCTGGCCTACGACATCGCCGTCTGCCTCAATGCCTGGTGTTTCGAGGCCGATCATTCCTTCAACATCACCAAGGGCCGGGCCTTGCTCAAGGGCTATCACGCGCGCCGGCCGCTGGCACCGGCCGAGGCCGCCGCCTTGCCGACGCTCGCCCGCGGTGCAGCGCTGCGCTTTCTGCTGACCCGCGCCCACGACTGGCTGCACACCGAGAGCAACGCCCTCGTGCGCCGCAAGGACCCCCTCGAGTACGAGCGCCGGCTGCGCTTTCACCAGAGCGTGCGCGCAATTTCCGAATATGGCTTCGTGCCGACGCCTGGAGAGGCGCGCTGATGGCGGCTGCAGGCAAGCGCAAAGCGGCCGCCGGCGGGGCCGAGTCCGGGCAGGACGCGCGCGTGACGATCTTCACGGACGGGGCCTGCTCGGGCAAT
>JAGRKR010000057.1:0-9651 GCA_020442225.1 Hyphomicrobiaceae bacterium
CACCTTGCCGAAGCGGGCCTTGAGCTCGAAGAAGCTGTCCTTATCGACGACCGTGCGCACGATCTTGCGCATGTCGTAGACCTGCGTGCGCTTGGCCGGCAGGATCGAGGCGATGTCGGGCATGCCCTCGCCGGAGCCGGCAGGCACTGGTGCGACCGGCGGCGCCTCCTTGTGATGCTGCGGCATGTAGGAGAGGAAGCGCTTCAGCAGGTCGATCGCCTCCTCGTCGGTATCCGCTACGGCATCCGCGAGGCCCGTCACCTCGGCGTGCACACGCCAGCCGCCGAGCTCCTCGGGATCGACCTTGTCGCCCATCGCGAGCGAGGCGAGCATCGCGCTCGAGACCGCCAGCACGGAGCCCTTGCGGATGACGGCAAAGTCCGACAGCGCGGCGTACCAGGAGGCCGAGCCGAAAGAGAGCCCGAGCGTCGCCGAGGCCCAGGGCGTCTCGCGCATGCGCTGGTACTGCGCGCCGTCGTTGCCGAGCAGCGTGCCCATGCCGCGTGAGCCCATGTGATCGGGCATGCGGGCACCGGAAGACTCGCCGAGGAAGACGATCGGCAGCCCGCGCTGCGTCGCGACGCGCTTGATATGTCCCATCTTGCGACCATTGGTGCCGCCGGAGGAGGCGCCCATGACCGTGAAATCGTTGGACACGAGCGCAACCATGCGGCCGTCGACCTTGCCGAAGCCTGCGACCTTGCCGTCGGTCGGCGTGCGATCGCGGTCCTCGGGCCGGCTCGACGACGTGCCGAACAGCCCGGACTCCATGAAAGTCCCCGCATCGACCAGGCGGCCGACGCGCTCCCGGGCATTGAGAACGCCCGTCTTGCGGCGGCGGGCGACCTTTTCCTCGCCCCCCATGCCGAGGGCCTTCTTGCGGCGGGCCTCGTAGGCCTCCATGAGGGCCGCGAGGCCCGACTTCTCGGTCGGCGTCATCAGGATTTGGCTCCCTTGGCTTTCTGTCGCGGGATCGGCTTGGTTGCGACGATGCCGTCACGCTCCAGGCGATCGAGCTCTGCGTCGTCGAGGCCGAGGATGTCTCCCAGCACGGCCCGTGTGTCGGCACCTGTCTCGTGGCCGGTGTGATGGACGCGGCCCGGCGTGGCCGAGAGGCGCGGGATGACCTCGGCCATGGTGACCGTGCCGAAGCTTGGATCTGGCACGGAGATTATGGCGCCGCGGGCCTTGTAGTGGGGATCGGCGAAGATGTCGGCCATGGTGAAGATGCGCGCCACCGGCACGTCCGCCTCCAGCATCAGGGCCTCGATCTCCTTGCCGGTCTTGGTGCGCGTCCACTCGGAGATGATCTCGTCCAGCACGGCGTAATTCGTGGTGCGCGCCAGGAGCGTGGCGAAACGATCGTCGTCTCCGAGCTCCGGCTTGCCCATGGTCTTGGCGAGGCGACGGAAGATCGCGTCGGCCATCGCCGTGATGTGGATGTAGCCGCCGTCACTGGTGGGGTAGAGGTTGTTGGGGTCCGTGCCCGGCAGACGCGGCCCTTCACGGTTGGCTACGTGGCCGGTCTTCTCGTAGGCGGCGATCCACGTCTCCATGAAGTTGAAGGCGCACTCGAAGAGCGCGGCGTCGATGACCTGGCCGCGGCCCGTCGCATTGCGGGCGATGAGCGCCATGGCGGCGCCGTAGGCGGCATGCAGCCCGGTGATGTAGTCCGTCAGCGAGATGGCGACACGCGACGGCGGACGATCGGGGTCGCCCGTCAGATGACGCATGCCGCTGACCGCCTCGGCGATGACGCCGTAGCCCGGCCGCTTGCTGTAGGGCCCCGTCTGGCCGAAGCCGGACACGCGCACCATGATCAGGCGCGGGTTCTCCTTCGACAGCTCCTCGTAGCCGAGGCCCCAGCGCTCGAGCGCTCCCGGACGGAAGTTCTCGACCACGATGTCGGAAGCGAGCGCCAGCCGGCGGATGAGCGCCTGGCCTTCCGGCTTGCGCATGTCGACGGAGATGTTCTTCTTGTTGCGGAAGATGCTGGCGGCATAGAGCGACTTGCCGTCCACGTGCTTGCCCATGGCGCGCACGGGGTCGCCTTCGGCCATCTCGACCTTGATGACCTCGGCGCCGAAATCGGCGAGCATGCGCCCGCAAAACGGCCCGGCAACCGTCGAGCCGATCTCCAGCACGCGCACGCCGCGCAGTGGCGTCACCGCTTCGTTTGCCACGGTCTTGCTCCTCCCCTCGTCCCTCAAAGCACGAACTTCTGATAGCGCTGCAGGTAGGCTTTGGCGCTTCGCATGTTGGCCCGGCGCAGGCGCTCGGCCTCAGCCGCATCCCCGCGGCGCATGGCGGCGAGCACCGCCCGGTGCTCGACGAGACCGACCTCGGCGCGCCCCGGCAGGATGATGATGCGGTGGATGACGACTTTCGTCTTCTCGAAGATGCTGTCGATCATCTGCGCGGCCACGGCGTTGTCGGCGGCAGCCGTGACGCGGGCCCGGAACATCTCGTAGCCGGCGATGTAGCGATCGAGCTCGCCGCTCTCCAGCAGCCGCTGCATGGGTCCGGCGAAAAAGTCGACGAGGTCCTGCCAGCTCTCTGCCGGGGCGTTCTCCGTCGCCTGGCGCGCCAGCAGCCCCTCGAGGACCTCGCGTACGTCGTAGAGCTGGTAGACCTGTGCCAGATCGAGGCGCGTGACGACGGCGCCGCGGTTCGGGATCCGCTCGATCAGGCCGCGGCTCTCGAGCGCGCTGAAGACCTCGCGGATGCGCGTGCGCGGCACGCCGAACTCCTCCGACAGCTCCTGCTCCTTGAGCTTGGCGCCGGGAGGAATGTCCTGGTTGGCGATGCGCGCTCTCAGGATCTGCAGCACCTCGACGCCGCGCGCCTTGCCGGAAACGCGGGGGCGTGCAGCACGGGCCGGCGTCCGGCTGGCGCTGCGCTTGCGCGCGGGCATGGTCACGACCTTGTCCGACATCGAGGCTCCCGAAGTGGGCGGCATGGCGGGGCAGGAGCGACACACTAGCGCCCGTCGGCAAGATTGTGAACAATTTTGTTGCGCCGATCCGCAAGCCCCTCCGCGTCAGGCGCGGGCCGCTGCCAGGAGGTCAGCCAGCATCGCTTCCAGCAACGCCTCGCCCTTGGCCACTGTGGCCAGACCGGGCTCGCCGGTCGCCCCGCTCGGGCTGTAGTTGACCGCGTGTGGCTCGTTCGGCTGCAACGGCCCGGGCTCGTCGGTATCACCGAGGCCGGACCGCTCAGGCACACGCCCCAGCGCAACGCTCGATGAGGCCAGCGCCAGCATGATCGACGTCTCGATCTCGTCGGCGTGCCCACCCCGCGACGCCTGTTCGGACAGGCGCTGGCGCGCCAGGTCGAGGCGGGGGCCGGAATAGGCCGTGAGATGGCGAACCCGTCGCCGGTCGGCCTCCGGCAGGCGGGCGAGCGCTGCGGCGATCACGGGAATGCTGCTGATGCCGACATCGACCACGAGCACCCGTGCGGCCCCGTGTTGCAGAAGCCCGACGACGATCTCCTCGACCACCGCCCCGAACGTCGCGGGCATCAGCGACAGACTGCCCGCATAGGCGGTGAAGGCGGGATAGTGTCCGTAGGCGAGCGTCGGCCAGACCAAGCCGTCGAGCTCCCCGGCGAGACGCTCCGCCAGCCAGCGCGCCTGCATCTGATCGGTGCCCATCGGCAGGTGCAGGCCGTGCTCCTTCGCCCCGGCGCCAACGGGCAGGAGCGCCGGCGCGCCAGCGGCCAGGCGCCTGCCGACCTCGTCCCACGGGAGCTGCTCCACCCAGCGCGCGGGAACATCAACCGGCATGGCGGCGCTCGATCAGCGCGCCGGCGAGATAGATGACGACCGCCGCGGCGAGAGCCTTCAAGTATGGAACGCTCCAGTCCATGCCGTACTCCTTGGAGCCGATGAGCCAGACCAGCGCCCCCGTCGCCATCGCCGCGTAGGCCGCGAGCGGCCCGCCGACCCGCGTGAACATGCCCATGATCGTCACCACGAATATCCCGGCGGTCGCGAAGGCGGAGGCCTGCTCCACGAGACTCGCGATGCTGGTCGAGCCGAGCGCCCAAACGTAGGCGACGATGCCGAGACCGGCAACGCACGTGCGCGTCAGCAGCAGCTTCCGCGACTCGGTGAGGCCAGGGTGCACGCGCTGGACGAGGTTGTGCGAGACCAGAGCAGCGGCGGCGAGCAGTGCCGAATCGACCGTCGAGAGGATTGCGGAAATGAGCGCGCCAGCGAACACGACATAGAGGATCGTCGGGAAATAGGCCTTGGCCAGGGCCGGGATGACCTGCTCGCCATCGCTGAGGCCGGGCACGAGATTCGGCCCCACCAGCCCGAGGAAGACCGGGACCAGCGCCACGAGAAAATAGACGAGGCCGCCGGTGCCGGCGGCAGCGCGCGCAACCTCCGGCGAGCGACAGGCGAGGATGCGCGAGATCAGCTCGATGGCGACGAGCGAGCCACAGATGGGGATTGCCCATTGTTCGATGAAGTCGAGTAGCGGCTGGTCCGGCGTCATCGGCTTCAGCCGCGCCGGATCGATGCTGGCCAGGCCTTGGGCCACGCCGCCAAGCTGGACGACAATGACCACGAAGACGGCCAGCAGACCGGCAATGATCACGCTGCCCTGCAACAAGTCGGTATAGACGTCGGCGAGCAGCCCGCCGAGCATGGTGTAAGCGACCACGGCCACGGCCGCGAGGGTCATGGCCAGGGCGATGTCCATGCCGGCGGTCGTGCTCATGATCTGGCCAAAGCCGCGGATCTGGGCCGCAACCCAGATGACCGTGCCTGGAATGAGCAGCAGCGTCGCGGCCGTCTCGACACCGGGCGAGAAGCGCTGACGGAAGAAGTCGGCGAACGTTACGAGGCCTCGCCGCCAGAGCGGGCGGGCGAGCAGCAGCCCCATGATCACGATGGCCGCCGCATAGGCGAACGGCTCACCCTGTGCGCCCGCGAGCCCGTCCTTGTAGACCCGCCCGGCCGAGCCGAGCACGGTTTCGGCGCCGAACCAGGTGGCGAAGATGGAGAAGGCGGCCAGACCGACGCCGAGCTGACGACCTGCGAGAATGTAGTCCGTCTCGCTCTTGATGCGCCGGGAGACCCAGGCCCCGATGGCGAACTGCAACGCGACATAAGCCGCCACGCCGATGACGATCGCATTCACGAGCCGCCCCTCCCCACTCGCGACGCCGGTCGGCGCGCCATCCTTTCCGGTCGACGCCGTCGCCGGCTTGCCACTGTTCGCTCACGATGATGACGTTATACTCCGAGCGCGCCTGCCTTCGACATGCCCCCGCAGCGACGACGCCGGACATGCCAGGGTAGCCTGTGGACCACCGGCTTCAAGCATCGAGACATCAGACGTGCTCATCACCCTGCCGAAACGCCTCATCTCGATCCTCGTCGCGAGCGCCGTGGCGACGGCGCAGATCGGTCCGACCGCGCCATCGGCATGGGCGGCTGGCGGCGAGCCGGCGGATTACGCGGCCTGTCAGGCGCAGGACGAAGCGGGCTTCCGGAGAGCCATCACCGAGGTCACGCTGGCGGCGCTGACCAAGGGCCTGTCGAGCCTCGACTACAAGGCGCTGGTACGGGACCAGTGGCGCAGCACCAACATGGATCTCGTGATCGACAAGCAGGTCGACACCTCGATCGAGCAGGTGCGGGGCGAGGCGAGCTGGCTGTCGTTGTGGTCGTCGCTCGCCTCCAAGGACGCGGCCCAGAAGCTGGCCGTTGCCGTTTCCGAGCGCGTATTCCGGTCGGATGCCGTCAAGAACGCGCTCGAAGCGCTGGTGGTCGGCGCCGGCAAGGACATCGGCAAGAGCATCGAGCTCGCCACCATCGACGCATCTGGCCCGGCCATCGCCTGCGTGCGCGCCTTCCTCGGCAAGCGTTACGGCCCGACGGTCGCGGGCGTGGTCGGTGCCGATGCGAGCCGTGAGTTCGAGATCAAGCCGGGCAGCGTCACGCCGAGCATCGGCACGGGCCGGGTCATCACCGAGGGGGCCGGCGGCATCGCCGGTGCGGTGGTCCTGATCGTCCGCCGGCAACTCGCGGGCATGGCCCAGCGCCTCGGCCAGCGCATCGTCGGCGCCGTGCTCGGCCGCATCGTGGCGACCGTCGCCGGCGGTGTCGGCCTCATCCTCATCGCCAAGGACATCTGGGATTTCCGGCACGGCGTCATGCCGATCATCTCCGACGAGCTCAAGTCCGAGACGACCAAGGAGAAGGTGCGCGACGAGATCGCCGTCGCCATGGCGGAGCAGATCCGCACCAACGTCAAGGAGATCGCCATCGCCACGGCCGAGCGGGTGGTGGAGGTCTGGCGCGAGTTCCGCCGCGCCCATGCCAAGGTCGTCGAGCTGACGGAGAAGCACGCGAGCTTCAAGGCCTTCCTCGACACGATCCGCCCCGAGCGCATGCCGCGGCTCGATGAGATCGTCGCGCTCGTACTGGCCAGCGAAGGCGAGAAGGGCGTGCTCGAGCGCGTCGCCAACGGCTCACTGCATCGGGCGGTCAACGCCCTGCCGGAGCCGGCGATCGTCATTGCCCGCGATACGCGCTCGCTGTCGCTCGCCCTTGCCTGGTCAGAGCTCGCCGGAACGCTCTTGGCCAAGGTCGTCGAGAACGACGTGCATCGCCGCGCCAAGCCCGAGGACTTCACGCGCAGCGGCCTCATGCGCGTGCTCGCTCTCGACGACAAGCTGGCCATCTCGCGACTCGTGTCCATGCGGCCGGCCGACCGCCAGCCACTCTACGAGCTCGAGACGCCGCGCCTCAGGACACTCGCACGCGGCCTCAACGAGCAGCAGTTGTCGAGCCTCGCCGGCTACCTGTCCAAGCTGAAGCCGGCGAACGCACAGCGCGTGCTGGCGGCCGTCGGCATGGACCCGGCAAAGATGCTCATCCTGTCCCGGCCGCTGGTTCGCGATGCCATCCTGGCGAGCCGGGATCAGGCGGCGGCGCTCGACGTCGTGCTCAGGGTCTCGTCGGGCCTCGATATCGTCGAGCTCAACGAGAACTTCCGGCTCGTGCTGGACGGCAAGGTGAGCCCCATCCTGCTGTGGGAGAAGCATCCTGTCTCGCTGGTGATGGTGGCGGTGCTGGCCCTTGCGTTTCTGATGTTCCTCTGGCGCCTCGTCTTCGGACGGCGGACGCGCATCATCGTGCAGGCCCCGAACAAGGATTGAACACGGCGCGCGCGGTACAGAAGGGGCCGCCCCCTTCCGATCCCGCGCAGAGGCTACGATTGCGGAGACACGAGGCCATGATCCTCTCGACTTCAGACCAAGCCGACGACCGACCCATCCGGCGCGGCAACCTGCTGCATGCCAACGCCATCAGCGGCGCAAACATCATCCGGGACATGCGGGAAGCCGTCACCAACACGATCGGCGGCCACATGACCCGCTACGAATCGCTGCTCGACAAGACGATCGACCGCGCGCTCCAGGAACTCACCCGACGCGCCGAGGCCCAGGGCTACGACGGACTCGTTGGTGTGCGCATCGTGCACCCGACCATCACCACGGGGGCCATCGCCGTCGTCGTCTTCGGCACAGGCTTCAACTTTGCCTGAGGAGCTGTGCGTATACCCCTGGCGGGGCTGGTAACGCCGGGCCAAGCTGGTATAAGGCGCAGCGCGTCGTGGCCTGATCTCGAGGTTGGGTCTTGTCCGTGACGGCGCCGGGGGCGCGGCACTGACAGGTGCCGAGCCCCGATAATGCGCGGGCACGCTGCCTGAGCGCGCAAGCCGCAGAACATTCGGCCGAAGGCACGCATGGACGTGTGCCCACAGCGGCAGGCCAAACGGGGGAGTCGACTACGATGGGTCTCAAAGCACCGAGCATTCTGGTCTTTCTGCTCTCTGTCGTCATCGCGGTCTGTGCGCTCGTTGCGTTTCTGTTCAAGGCGCAGATTCCGCTGATTACCGGCCGGGAGTTCCTGACACTGTTCTTCGCCTACCTGCTTCTGCTGCTCGGCACGGTGATGCGCGGCCTCTGACGGTTTCGCGTCGGCGTCGGCCACGGTCCTGACTGTCACGCTTCCTGAAGCGAGGCGTGATGGCACTGTTGGTTCGTCTTTTGGACCGGCGGGCCTGATTGCGCTGCCATGTCGCACGCCCTGCCTGGAACAATCGCCTGAAAACACGCTGGTTTTCGCGTCCACGCGGCTTTTCGTCGTCTGGCGCGGCCGCCGGCTATCAATCACTCTCACATTCGACAGGTGCCATAGTGGGACCGTTACAGGTCTCCGGATGATGCGTATTTCGGTTTCGGGTGTTTCGGTTCTTGCTGTGGGATGGCCCGGCATATCGTGACAGCGCCGGCGCTACTCGACGTATCGCGCAGCAGTATCGGACAAATGTGCATACGCTCCGGCCGCCGCGCCGGTGCCGCCAAGGAGGTGGCAATGAAGAATCAGCGCATCCGACTGCGATATCGCGAGATCGCCGCGGCCCTTGCCCTGACCGTCGCATCGGCCGCGTTCATTGCTGTGACCATCATGAGCAAATCCTCGCGCCCCGACAGCGCCTCCGTAATTGCCGCCGATCACCCCAAGCCAGGACAATCGGCGCGCTGAGCGTGACACCTGGGGCAATGCCGCGAGTGAGCGACGCGCCCTGACGCGTCGCCGGTGCACCCTCACGGGATTGTGTTACTTCGCTACGGACAGTTGCTTTGCCCCTACGCCCCATTTCACGTCTCCTGAAGCCGTGTCGTGGGGTCGCAGGCGATCCTTGCGCAGCCTCGACAGACGCGTAGCTGAATACCAAGGAGGAAGATCATGAAGCTTGCATCCAAGTCCGGCGCTACGATCGCCGCCGCCGCCGCCAGCCTGCTGATCGCCAGCGCCGCCATCGCCGCACCTTTGACCGTTGCCGCCAAGGGCGACGGCAAGTGCGTCGGCGCCAACGCCTGCAAGGGCAAGTCGGCGTGTAAGACGGCGAGCAACGCCTGCAAGGGCAAGAACGCCTGCAAGGGCAAGGGCTTCACGCTGACGTCCGCCGACGCCTGCAAGAAGGCCGGTGGCAAGTTCCAGGCCGCCAAGAAGGGTTGAAGGCAGGCACCTGCGAGTGCTTGGCTTGAGAGAACAACCGAAGGCTTGGCGATTCGTCGCCGAGCCTTCATGCGATTGCCCAGCGACCGCGGCGGCTCGACACCTCGACGGTCGCGGCGCCTGTCAGGTAACGTCCAGCTGATGACCAAGCGGGCACGAGCGATCTCCGACGCGCGTCCGACGGCCGAGAAGTCGGCCTCGACGCGTGAGCGTCTACCGTTCCTGGGTTTCGGCCTCGGCCTCCGGCCGCAGCATTATTCGGAAATCCTCGACGGCGAGCCTAAGCTCGACTGGTTCGAGATCATTTCCGAGAACTACATGGTGCCGGGCGGCAAGCCCCTGGCGATGCTCGACCGCATTCGCGCCCGCTACCCCGTCGTCATGCACGGTGTCTCGCTCTCCATCGCCTCGACCGCCGAGCCGAACTACGAGTACCTGGAAGGCCTGAAGGCGCTCGCCCAGCGGATCGAGCCGCAGTGGATCTCCGATCATCTGTGCTGGACGGGCGTGCACGGCGTCAACCTGCACGACCTGCTCCCCATCCCCTACACCGAGGAGGCGCTGTCGCACGTCGTCTCGCGCGTGCACCTCGTGCAGGAGTT
>JAGRKR010000057.1:9699-12705 GCA_020442225.1 Hyphomicrobiaceae bacterium
CGAGTGGGAGTTCCTCAGCGAGCTCAGTCGCCGCACGGGGTGCTGGCTGATCTTCGACGTCAACAACGTCTACGTCAGCGCCTTCAATCATGGCTACGATCCCCGCACGTTCATTACCGGCATTCCCGCCGATCGGGTCGTGCAGTTCCATCTGGCCGGCCATAGTCATATGGACACGCACATCATCGACACGCACGACCATCCCGTGTGCGACGAGGTGTGGGATCTCTACCGCGACGCGCTCCGGCATTTCGGCCCGGTCTCGACGATGATCGAGCGCGACGACAACATCCCGCCGCTGGCAGAGTTGCTGGCAGAGGTCGACATGGCCCGTCGGATCGCCGAGGAAACACTGCCGACGGCACGCCTGACGCCGGGCACGCGCGGCGCGCGCGCAACCGGCACCCGCCGCCCCGCCCAGCGCGATCGCAAGGCCCAGATGCAGCGCGCGGGCCGGACGGCGCGCCGATGATCTCGCTCAAGACACTGCAGGACCGCTTTCAAGCGGCGATCCTCGCACGCGACGATCGCATTCTCGAGCATATCCCCGATAGCCCGCGCGAGACGCGCGAGACACTGCTCGGTGTCTATCGCAGCGCCTACGCGCTGCGCCTCGTCGAGTTCCTCCAGAACGACCACGAGCTTCTGCACGCCTACATGGGCGACGAGCACTTCGAGGCGATGGCGGGCGGCTATATCGAGGCGTATCCCTCGTCTCACCCCAACGCGCGCTGGTATGCACGCCACCTGCCGGACTACCTGCGCGCCAGCGACCCCTGGTCGAATTATCCCGAGTTGGCCGACCTCGCGAGCATCGAGAAGGCCCTCGGCGACGCCTTCGATGCCGCCGATGGGGCCGTGCTGGCCATCGAGGGGCTGACCGTGATCGCGCCGGCGGACTGGCCGAGACTCCAACTTGTCCCACATGTTTCCGCCCGGCGGTTCCGGCTCACGACCAACGCGCTCGCCATCTGGGAGGCGCTGAAGAACGAAGGCGAGCCACCGGATGCCGAGCCGCTCGAGATCGCGGCCGAGATGATCGCCTGGCGCAGCGGCGAGCTGCCCATGATCCGCCAGCTCTCCGACGAGGAGCGCATGATGTGGGACGAGGCGTGCAAGGGCGTTCGCTTCGGCGTGCTGTGCGAGATGCTGGCGACCTACGACGATCCCGATGGCGCTGCGGCACGTGCCGCGGGCTATCTCGCCGCTTGGATCCAGGCCGGCAAGCTGAGCGCGGCGAAACTCCTGACCTGACCGGCGCTCACTCGCGCGCGGTCGGTCGATCCCCGAAGACGTAGCCGGCCCCGCGCACGGTGCGGATGGGGTCGATCTCGCGTCCGCGATTGATCGCCTTGCGCAATCGACCGATGTGGACGTCGACGGTCCGCTCGTCCACATAGACGTCGCGCCCCCAAACGCCATCGAGAAGCTGCGCGCGGCTCATCACGCGGCCCTGGCTCTGCATCAGGAACTCGAGGAGCTTGTACTCCGTCGGCCCGAGGCGCACCTCTCTGCCGTTGCGGGTCACCTTGTGGGCGGCGCGATCGAGCTCGATGTCGTTGGCGACCAGCACGTCGGCGATGCGCTCGGGGCTGGCGCGGCGCAGGATGGCCTTGATGCGGGCCATCAGCTCCGGCACGGAGAACGGCTTCACCACGAAATCGTCGGCGCCGGTCATGAGCCCGCGGATGCGATCCACCTCCTCGCTGCGCGCGGTCAGCATGAGGATCGGAATGTGCCGCGTCTGCGGCTGCGCCCGCAATTGCCGGCAGACCTCGAGCCCCGATATGCCCGGCAGCATCCAGTCGAGCACGATGAGGTCCGGGTTCTCCTCGTCGACGGACATCTCCACCTCGTCGCCGCTCGTCGCGACGGCCACGCGAAACCCTTCGGACTCCAGGTTATAACGAAGCATGAGAGCCAGCGGCTCCTCATCCTCGACGACCAGCACCTTTGCGCTCATGGCTCCTGCCTCGGCTCGTATCGGCTAGCTCGACCGCTCCTCGTCGTTCGGCCGCATGCTGGCCGTGCTGTCGCCCTTCGGACGATCGCTTTGCATCGAACGCCCGTGCACCAGGAAGTGTACGTTCTCGGCGATATTGGTGGCATGATCGCCGATGCGCTCCAGGTTCTTGGCGCCAAACAGCAGGTGCGTGCACAGCCCGATGTTGCGCGGGTCCTCCATCATGTAGGTGAGCAGCTCGCGGAAGATCGAGTTGTAGACCGCGTCGATCTCCTCGTCGCGACGCCACACGGCCAGCGCCTTGGTCGCGTCACGCTCGGTGTAGGCGTCCAGCACGTCCTTGAGCTGATGCATCACCAGCTCGACCATGTGGCGCAAGCCCGTCATCAGCGATTTCGGATGGCTCTCGCCAGAGACCGCCAGCGCCCGCTTGCCGATGTTCTTGGCCAGATCGCCGATGCGCTCGAGATCTCCCGAGACCTTGAGGGCCGTCATGATCTGACGCAGGTCGAGCGCCATCGGCTGACGGCGTGCAATCATCGTGATGGCCTTCTCCTCGATCTCGCGCTGCAGATCGTCGATGGCCAAGTCGGCGGCGACGACGGAGCTGGCGAGATTGGGATCGCGGCGCTCCAGCGCCTCGAAGGCCTGGCCGAGCAGTTGCTCCGCCTTGCCGCCCATCTGCGCGATCCTGCTGTCGAGGACGGCAAGCTCTTCCTCGTACGACTTCACGATGTGCTGATGCTCGGGCATGCGACGTGTCTCCTGGCCGGATGGCCCTCGCTCGGGCCTCGGATGCGGATCAGCCAAAACGGCCGGTGATGTAATCCTGCGTGCGCTTGTCGACCGGCTTCATGAAGATGTCCTCGGTCGCGCCTTCCTCGACGAGAACGCCCAGATGGAAGAAGGCGGTGCGCTGCGACACGCGCGCAGCCTGCTGCATCGAGTGCGTCACGATGATGATGCAGTAGTTCTTGCGGAGCTCGTCGATCAACTCCTCGATCTTGGCCGTGGCGATGGGATCGAGCGCCGAGCACGGCTCG
>JAGRKR010000615.1 GCA_020442225.1 Hyphomicrobiaceae bacterium
GATCGAGGAGGCGGATCGTCAGGCCCTGCGGGATGCCGGCTTCTCCGACCGCGACATCTGGGACATTGCTGCGGTCACCGGATTCTTCAACATGTCCAATCGTTTGGCGCAGGCTTCCGATATGCGCCCGAACCGCGAGTATCACTACCAGATGCGCGAGCGGCCGGAGCGGTGACGCTGTCACGGCCGGCGCGCTCGCCGCGCAGCCGTCGCGCGTCCCCGGCTGACTGCGCCTGAAACGATCCGAGGTCGGACGGCCGCGCGCCGCGCCGGAAGCATTAAGACGGGAATATTTTCACTCCCCGTTGGTGTTTCGGTGGTACCTGTTGCAGAGTCTTCCACACTGGTGATTCCAACAGGACCGTCTCGGGGGCGACGTCTTGGAAGTGGCACTCATGAATTTCGTCGGGGCGGGGGTCGCGTCGGTCGCGGCCAGCCTCGACATAGACGTGCCCCCTGGCTCGTTCGGGTCGGGATTCGAGCTCATGCGCAGGCTCGCGCAGGCGTCGCCGGGCGATGTCGCGTCGCTGGTGCAGCGCGTGACGGAGGACATCGTCAAGTCCTGGCCGCACCAGCAGATCCCCTTCGCCGTCGTCGCAAATGTCCTAGAAGCCTTGCCGGAGGTCATGGACGCGCACCGGCCGTCGTCGAGCACCATCGTCGGCGCCTTGGCCGCCTCGCGCGGGTTGAAGCACGCGAGCGCCAGCGTCAGCGGCGAGCAGGTCAGCCAGAAGGTCGCCAGCGACATTATTCTCAAGGCACGGCAGGCCCGCACGTTCGCGACGAATGGGCTCAGTGAGCCACTGGCCTTCTTCCTGCTCGATTGCCTGTACCTGCACGTGCTGAGCGATCGCAAATTCTTCTACCGGAACCGTCGCCTGCTCGAGGAGCATTTCGCGGCGCTGGGAACGGGCCAGGGTGTCCAGCCCGCCGCGCCGCCGCAGCGCGACCGTCTGGCCGGGATCGACCTCCCGGGGCTCGCGGAAGCCCACGCGGTTCCCGCCGAACTGCTGGAGAAGGCGGCCGCCGCGCTGGCCGAAACGCCGTGTGCGGAGACGGCCATCGTGCCGAAGCTCGTCGAGAAGGCGCGCGACTTCAAGGAGCTGCTGGCGCAGATCCGCGAGGAGATCGGCGGTTCGGCGGGCGCGGTCAAGCTGCGCGAGCAGGCCGCGGAAATGCTCGCCATGTGCGATCTGGCGGAGGCTGACCGGCTGCTCGGACGCGCCGAAGTGCAGGATCTCACAGGCGCAGGCGACGGTACGCCGATGCCGGTGCGCCAGCGCAGCGCCTCGCACACCCGCACGCTCAGGGGGCGCATCGAGGAGCTGGTGTGCCACTATCGTCTTGCCGCGGCGCACTATGCCGTCGCCGTGCGCTGCCTGCCGGCCAACGACCGCGAGGCGCGCTGGCTGGGGCAGATGCGACAAGCACGGGCTCTCGTGCGCCAATCGGAGGAGATTGGCGACACGGCGGCGCTCGAGGAGGCGACGCAGATCTACGGTGAAGCGGCGCTGCAGCAACCGCGCGCCGTCGCGCCCAAGCAGTGGGCGGCCACCGAATTGAGCCGCGCCAACGCGCTGCTGATGCTCGGCCGTCAGCTCGCTGACCCCGAGCGTATAAAGCAGGCGCTGCGCCACTTCACGGGCGTGCTCGAGATCTGCACCATGGCGGAGGCCCCCGAGGATTGGGCCATGGCCAATCTGAACCTGGCCGAGGCGCTGCGCCAGTTGTCGGATCTGACGGGCCGGCACGATCTGCTGGAGCAGGCGGCGACGTCCCTCAGGGCGGCGATGAAGGCCTTCGACCGGGGGGCGCGGCCCTATGAGTGGGCCACCACGCGCTCGCGTCTCGGCGACGTGCTCTGGGCGCGCGGGCTTGCGCTCGCCGATCCGCAGCTCGTCGCAGAGGCGATCGATGCCAAGACGGCCGCTCTCGACGAGCTCGATGCGCTCGATCGCCAGGACGAGGCGGCGCTGCTGCGCGGCGAGCTCGAGCGCATGCAACACGACGCCGAGCGCCTGACGCCCGTCGAGCCACCCGATCAGGCCGAGAGCGCCTGAAGCGCTAGGTGGGTTGGATCGCCCGCGAGGCCTACTTCCCCGGTTGACGGCGGTGTGGATGCGGTGTCTACAATCGGTGAACCCGTCGCTCCAGGCTCCGGCTTTTGCCGGCTGCCCGGAGCAATCCGTCGCGCCCGTCCGGACAGCTCCGGTTCGTCCCCGTCGCACACACCAGCTATCGCCTGTGCGACACCGGCCAATGGGTCGGCGGGGTCGGCCGCCGAGCGCTCGGATGCCGCCCGCGCCGGCCGGCGCGCCAAACGTTCGAGGACAGTATGCCGTTTGAACCCGCCAGCGACATTCTTTCGCCCTACACCGTGCTCGACCTGACCCGCGTGCGCTCGGGTCCGACGTGCGTGCGCCAGCTCGCCGACTGGGGCGCCAACGTCATCAAGATCGAGGAGCCGGCGACCGATACCAAGGGTGGGCTCGGCGGTCCGCGCTCCGGCCCCGACTTCCAGAACCTGCATCGCAAC
>JAGRKR010000616.1 GCA_020442225.1 Hyphomicrobiaceae bacterium
TGGCAGTCCCAGCCGGGGACGTAGTTCGCGTCGAAGCCCATCATCTGGTGCGAGCGCGTGACGACATCCTTCAGCACCTTGTTGAGAGCGGTGCCGATGTGGATGTTGCCGTTGGCGTAGGGTGGGCCATCGTGGAGCAGGTAGGGCCTGCGTCCTTTGGCGTCCCGGCGCAGGCGCTCGTAGAGCCCGAGCTTCTGCCAACGGGCAAGGAATTGCGGCTCGCGCTCCGGCAGGCCGGCGCGCATGGGGAAATCGGTCTTGGGAAGGTAGAGCGTCTCGGACCAGTCGCGGCCCCCACTCTTCGCCTGCGAAGTCTTGTCCTTGGCCATGCTCTCGATCTTTGCGTGCTGTCTTGGGACGAGCTGCCTTCTAGCAATGCCGCGCCCGACAATCCAGCCGTGTCAGGCCTGATCCTTGCCGGATCGCCCTGAGATTGCGACGGGCGCGGCCGGCTGCTCACTCCCGACGGCCTCCCCGCCCGCCTCCTTGTGGACCAGTGCGAGGGATGCCGCCTCCTGCCGCCGGCGGACGCCCGGCAGGCGGCCCAGCACGCGCACGAGCCAGGCTTGCGCATCCTCGATCTCGTCGATCTCGCGGGAATAGGCGACGGCGAAGGCCTTGCGCAGATTGGCGATGCCGAGCTCGGCCGCCGCGTGCACGCGCCGCAGAGCCGACATCCAGAGCGGGCTGACGAGCAGGGAAAGCGCGATAACGGTGATGGCCAGCTTGAAGCTCGCCCCGAACAGCAGCCCCGTGCTGGCGCCCGTCGCCGCGATCACGAACGAGAACTCGCCGATCTGGCCCATGGTCAGCCCGGCCGTGAAGGCATCCATGCCGGACAGACCGGCCAACCTGAGAATGAGGATGTTCGACAAGGTCTTGAGGCAGAGCACACCGCACACGAAGAGCGTCACCAACTGCCAATTCGCCAGGATGAACGCGACATCGAGCAGAAGTCCGATGGACAGGAAGAAAACGACCATGAGCACGCTCTGGATCGGCTCCAAGGCCTGGATCGCCTCGCTGCGCAGCTTCGTTCGCCCGACGTAGAGCCCCGCCAGGAAGGCGCCATAGGCGGCCGAAAGGCCCAAGAACCCAGAGATGGTCGCGGCCACGAAGCAGATCGCAAGGCAGCTCATGGTGACGAGATCGACCCGCCCGGTGACGGTCTCGGCGCCGGGAAAGCCGACCTTGCCGCGCCGCCCCAGATACCGGATGAACAGGACGAGGCCGCCGACCGCCAGCAGGATCGTGGCGGCGACGGTGGCATCGAGACCGGCTCCGCCTCCGAAAGACCGCGCCAGGATCAGAATGGGAACGACGGCGATATCCTGGGCGATGAGGACCGCTACCGTGATCCGGCCGATGTTCGAGCGCAGCTCGTCGATATCCTCGAGCATCTTCAGCGCCACGGCCGTCGACGACATCGTCATGATGAAGCCGAGCAGCAGCACCTGCTCGACCTTCCAGCCCAGCCAGGCCCCGAAAGCCGCCATGGCCGCCAGCGCCACGAAGATCTGACCGGCCACCGTGATCACGGCTGGCCTCAAATCCCGCATGAACGCCACGACCGAGATCTCCATCCCGATCACGAACAGCAGCATGAGCACGCCGAGCTCGGCCAGCAGCGGAATCTGCTCGGTGTTCGGCACGAGGCCGATGCCGGCCGGGCCGAGCACGACGCCAGCGAGGATGTAGCCGACGATCGGTGGCTGCTTCAGACGCACGAACAGCAGCCCCATGATCACCGCCACCATGGCGACGATGGCTAGCGCGAGCAGTTCTGGCAGGCGCTCTTCCAAGAGCCTCTTCCTCCACCTCTCTGTTCATTGGCGCGGTAGTGACGTCGATGCAGCCGGATGCGCTGGCCCGTCGAGCGCGCAAATCGCACTCACAAGAAACGCCACGGCCGCGACGGGATCATGGCGCTCGCACCTATGACCGCGACACGGCCATTCCACGCGCAACACACAAAAAGGGGGAAAGTTGTCGTCTTTTCAGCGCGCTGGCAGCCGGCCCAGGTAATCGGCCCGGATTCGGGCCGTGCCAATCTGTAGAATCAGGTTAACAGAATGAGGTAAAGTTGCAACAGTCAGCACTTTGTAGACAGCCCCCCTTCTTCACAGTGCGAAGCCTTCCCATCTGTTCGTTGAACGCGGATTAGTTTAGTGTGTGAGCAGGTGCCACGGGAGACGCATGATGATCACCAAGACCTCCTTCAAGCGCTCTTTGGCTTCGGTTGCGACCCTGGCCATGCTGCTCGGTGCAGCCGGCACTGCATCCGCCCAGAGCTACGGCTCGCCGCAGGTCCAGGATGACCGCGCGCCCGGCTTCGAAGAGCCGCGACGCGTGCCTGATGGTCAGAGCTTCGACGTCGTGCGGGCCGTGCTGGTCGAACGGTCGTCGACCGGCTTCCACGACGTCGCCCCGCTGCGACGGCTCGAATACGTGCTCGGCAGGCAGCAGTTCGTCTACCTGGAGATGGTCAATCCCGACTCTGTCCACAGCAACGGACGCCTGACCGCGAATTTCGAGATCGCCATGGAGCTGCGCGACGACAACGGCCGTCGCGTCTGGCAGCTCGACCAGCCGATCCGGACGAGCGTGCATGCCGACGGCGGCGAAGGCCAGCGCATCACCAAGGCCTTCGTCAACGTCTGGGTGCGCTTCAACGAGCTGCAAAGCCGCCGCCACTACCTCTCGATCCTGGTGCGGGACACCAAGTCGGGTCAAGAGTCGCGCCGCGAGGTGTACTTCGACGTGGCCCAGGGCTCCCGTCCGGGGAGCCCGCCGTCCGGCCCCGACAGCCAGCATCGCTCGCCGCACAAGAACTGAATCGACACGGCGACGTCGGCGCAGAGCCCCAGTGCATCGCCACGGGCCGACCCGGAGTTGGTCCGTGGCTCTTGTGGCGTGCGCCGTCGATCGAGCCTTGCCTCGATGGGCGACACGCGCGGCCGCGGGCCGCGGCTTCAGCGCAGGGGCCCCTTGCCCACGGCAGCCAGGATCTGCCGCGCCTTGGCGCAATCCGCAGCGATCTGCACCTTCAGGCTGTCGCCGTCCGGGAAGGCCCGATCGGGCCGGATGTGCTCGACGAACGCCACTTCGATCGCACGTCCGTAGATGTCGCCTGAAAAGTCGAACAGGAAGACCTCGAGCACTGGCAGCCCATTGTCGAACGTCGGGCGCGTGCCGAGGTAGGCCGCGCCTTCGAAGCGCTGTCCGGCCAGATGGACATGCACGGCATAGATGCCGTGCGCCAATGCACAGCCGCGCGGCAGGGCGAGGTTCGCCGTCGGGAAGCCGAGGCCGGTGCCGCGCTTGGCGCCGCCGACGACGGTCCCCGAGATGCGCCAGAAGTAGCCGAGATCCTCGGCAGCCCCCTTGACGTCGCCCTCGGCGATCTTGCCGCGCACCGCGCTCGAGGAGAACACCTCGCCGCCTTCCGCGACGGGCTCGACGACGGTGACGCCGACGCCGCGCGACTTGGCGATGGACTCCAGCAGGGCTGGACTGCCGCCGCGCCCCTTGCCGAAGAAGAAATCATAGCCGACGACGATGTGGCTCACCGCGAGCTCACCGAGCAGGACATCCACCACGAACGTCTCGGCGGGCATCTCCGCGAGGCGCGCGTCGAACGGCAGCTGTATCACGACGTCGATGCCGATCGACTCGAGTAATGCCAGCTTCTGCTCGAAGGTCGTGAGACGGAAGACGGGCTTTTGTGGATGGAAATACTCGCGGGGGTGCGGCTCGAACAGCATCACCGCCGCCTTGCGCCCACCGGCCCTGGCCCGCTCGACCACGGTGTCGAGCAGCACGCGGTGGCCCCGGTGCAAGCCGTCGAAGTTGCCGATCGCGAGCACCGCGCCCTTGATCGAGTCCGGCAGCGCGCCGCCGCCCTCGTAGACCTCAAGCTTCGTGGATATCTGCCCTGCCATGAGGGTGCGCCCCTGCCTCGCCCGACCATCGATCGCGGAGTGTTATAGCCGGGAGGCACTGCGACGGCGAGGCCGCATGAGGCCGTGCGATGTTGCACCGCGCGTTGCGGTCCGCACCGGACTATTTCGGACGGGCGGGCACCATCAGGATGGCTTCGCCCTCGAGCACGGGCTTGTCCGCGACGAGGCAGGCGCAATCGAAACGGACACGGCGCTTCGCCGGCATCAGCTCGACGACCGAGACGCGCGCCAGAACGTCGTCGCCGATCCGGACCGGCGCACGGAAATTGAGCGTCTGGGAGACGTAGATGGCGCCGGGACCCGGCAGCTCCATACCGAACACGGCCGAAATATAGCCCGCCGTCAGAATGCCGTGCGCGATGCGCTCTTTGAACATCGTCTTCTCGGCGTAGCCGTGATCGAGATGAATCGGGTTCTTGTCGCCGGTGATGTCCGCGAAGCTGAAGATGTCAGCTTCCGTCACCCGCTTGGCGAAGGTTGCGGACATGCCGAGCTCGATGTCCTCGAAGAAATACGACTTGCGCGTCACGATCGTCATCGACGGTGAGTTCCTTGTGGCTCATGGGTCCCCGAATGCCGCGGCGCAACATTACTCGCGACTCGTGTGCGGCGCAACATAGGCGAGGCCGCCGCTCCGGCGGCCGCTGGGGATTGTGGCCCCCGCCCCACAGGCCACATCGTAACCGTTGTTCACGATGAACGCGCGCGCTCCTCCGGCCCGTCGCTCCCGCTCATGCTTCCGTTTGCCTATCCGCCTGCATCAACTATATAAGGTGTGATCCCAGCTCGAACGAATGACGGTTGCCGTGCGTGCCTTCGGGCATGCGGGCATGGAGGACATATTCATGACGCGCAAACCATTGATGCCCAAAGCCACGGCCGTTTGGCTGGTGGAGAACACTTCTCTTTCGTTCGATCAGATCGCCGAATTCTGCGGCTTGCACATGCTCGAGGTGAAGGGCATCGCGGACGGTGACGTGGCTCAGGGCATCAAGGGCCTCGACCCCATCTCGTCCGGCCAGTTGACCCGCGAAGAGATCCTGCAAGCCGAGGAGAACCCGGATTATCGCCTGAGGCTGCTGGAATCGAAGGTCGAAATCCCCACGGTCAAGCGCAAGCGCGGCCCCCGGTACACGCCCGTCTCGCGTCGCCAGGACCGGCCGAATGCCATTCTCTGGCTGCTCCGCAACCATCCAGAGCTCAAGGACAGCCAGATCATGCGCCTGGTCGGCACGACGAAACCGACGATCGAATCCATTCGCGAGCGCACGCACTGGAACTCGGCTAACCTACAGCCGCAGGACCCGGTCACCCTCGGCCTGTGCTCGCAGATCGACCTCGATGCCGAGGTGAAGAAGTCGGCGCGCCACTTCGAGCACCGCGAGAGCGACGAGACGGTCGATGAGGCCGAGAAGGCCGGCACACTGCTGCGCACCGAGGAGACGACCGGCGGCCTGCTGTCGCGTGAATCGATGGAAGAGAAGAAGGCCGCGCAGCCCGAGATGACCCGCGAGGAGACCGAGGCGGAGGAGACGCAGCGCGTCTTCGAGAAGCTCAAGAGCCTCAAGACCGGCGACGAAGCCGCGACCTGACCGGGGCTCCGGTCTGGGCCGTCCGCCCGTCACCCGCCTGTCGCCGAACCGGAACGTCCGACGCCCGCAGGCCCACCGCCTCGCGGGCGTCGTCGTTCTGCGGGAGGTCAATCCTCGTCGACGTCGACCGTGTAATTGAGCGGCATCCGCCCGCCGTCGGCGTAGATCGTCGTGCCCGTGATGTAGCTCGCCTCCTCGCCCGCCAGGAACGCCACGATCGCGGCGATTTCCTCGGGTTGCCCCATGCGTCCGAGCGGCGTTCGCGAGAGGATGCGCCGGCGCACGTCGTCGTCCGTCGCGACGTCGGCCAGCATCGGCGTCATGATGCTGCCGGGGCCGACGGCATTGACGCGGATGCGGTGCGGCGCGAGCGCCAGCGCCATCGCCTTGGTCAACTGGCTGATGCCGCCCTTCGAGACCGTGTACGCCACATGATCCGGCAGCGCGAAGCGATCGTTCACCGACGACATGTTGATGATGCTGCCGCCACTCTCGCGCCCGCTCTTGTCCTTGAGCTGGCGCACCATCTGCCGCGCCACGGCCTGCCCGACCAGAAAAGACCCTTTGACGTTGATCCGGAGCACGCGCTCGAACTCGGCCTCGTCGAGCTGCAGGAAGGGAGCCGCATCCAGAACGGCAGCGTTGTTGACGAGCACATCGACGCGGTCATGAGCCTCGAGCACCACAGCCATGAGGTTGTGCACGTCGAGACGCTCGGAGACGTTGCAGCTCACGAACAGCGCCTCGTGACCGGCCGAGCCGAGTTCCTCGGCCGCCCGCGCGCCGCCCTCCTCGTCGATATCGGCGATGACGATCTTGGCGCCGTCGCGCGCCAGCCTCTGGGCGCAAGCCAATCCGATGCCGCGCGCGGCTCCCGTGACGATGGCGACCTTGTCCTCCAGCGACATCTCGCGGCTCTCACCCCCCTGCTATGATCTGGCGATCTGCGGCATCGCCCTCGCGGCCACCGCATCCACCGCGCCACGGTAGAGCATCGCTGCCGGCAGTAGAAGCCACCTCCGTGCGCCACGTCGGCGGGAGGCGGAAAATTGCCGGTCAGCCACCTTTCGGCGGCAGCGGCAGCGGCCGCGGCGGTGTCGGGGCCATCTCGGGTGCGGGCGCGGGCGCCGGGTTGGGCGGGCGCTGCCGTCTCGGCTCGACCCGCCGTGCGAACAGACCGAGCGTGACGGCCTGGGCCAGATACTGAGCAACGCAGGCATAGCTGCCCTCCGTCGTCGCGAAGGGATCGGGCGGCGTGGGCTGGCGCCCCTGGCGCACCCTTTCGAGCGCCTCCGTGGCCTCGTAGCGGCCGACCCGCAGCACGCCCTCGCGTTGCGCGACGCGGCGCACGGCCCGGCGGATGGCTTGGTAGCTCGGGTCATGTGCGAGCGAGCGGGTGTACTGGATGCCGACCAGCACGACGTCGACCTTGTGCGCCCGCAGCCAGCGCACCATGTCGCCGACGTGGGTCTCGAACTCCTGCGCCGGTACGCGCGCCAAGGCGTCACTCGTGCCGACCTGCCACAGCACCATGTCCGGCTGGGTCAGCGCCACCTCGACCTTGAGGCGTTCCTTGGCGTCGCGGACCAACTCGCCGGACACCCCGCGATTGACGATCTCGACGTCGAGGCCCTTGATCGCCCCCTCGATAATCCGCTCGAAAACCTCCTGGAAGCCGCCGCGGTCGGGACCCGAGCGCGCCGTGGAGGCTCCGCCGATCGCCAGGATCCTGATCTTCTTGCGTTGCTGGAGCGCGCGCAGCGTGTTGGGCAGCGGGATCGGCGCCGTCTTGACGCCGGCGGGTGTCTGGCACTCCCGCGTGATGGCCGGAACGGGCGGCGTCGGCTGCGGCTGGCTCGCCGGACGTTCAGGCTCGGCGGCCAGCGCACGCCCACCGCCCAGAGCGAGGACGATGACGGCGCTGGTCAACGCCAGCCGGACCAGGCTCAGCCTCTTGACGTCGAGCGCTCGCGCCATTCGGAAACCCATGCGGTAAGACCAAGGAGAAGGAGGCCCGTCACCAGGATCAGCGTATCGATGGCGAGCGTACCCTTGTAGACGAAGCGTGCGATCTGGCTTGCCAGCGACAGGATCGATCCCACGCAGAAGACGTTGAGCGAGTTGCGCCCCAGCATCGAGAAGAACGGCACCAGACGCGGTACGAGCTTCTGGATGTAGGGATAGGCGACCGACATGACGGCCACCAGCGCCAGGAACTGAATGAGGCGCAAGGGCGTCAGGTAGGACTTGAAGGCCACGAACAGCAGCCGCGGCTCTGGCACCTTGGTCGGGTCCGGCCACCACTGGAACTGCACCATCAGCGCGCCTGCGATCACGATCGGCAACGCCATCCAGCGGATCCAGGTGATGTGCCGGCGCACGAACCCGCCGAGCCCCTGGTCCTTGGCCAGGACAAAACCGAGCACGAACACGAGCTGCCACGCCAGCGGATTGAAGAACCAGGTGCCGGAGACCGGCCAACTCGGCAGGGAGATGCGGAAGCTCAGCGCCAGCAGATAGATGGTGAGGGACACCGGCAGCAACAAGCGCGGAAAATAGCGATGCAGCAGCGCGATGAGCGGCGCCACGGCCATCAGCACGACGTAAAGCGGCAGGATGTCGAAATAGCCGAGATGATGCGTCAGGGCGACGATGCCGATGTGCGTGCGAATGGGATCGTAGAAGGCCGCCGCCGCGTTGTGCCACTCGAGCAGGAGCGGGTTGTCCAGCAGCAATGCCGCCGCCGCCAGCATGGCGATGGCGATCGAGATGATGAGAATGTGCGCTGCGTAGATGACGAGCGTGCGTCCGCCGAGGCGCGCCACGACATCGCCATCGGACGGCGCGTTCTTCGATCTGTCCACGACGAGGCGCAGCGCCCAGCCGGCCAGAAAAACGAACAGCTCGGCCGAGTCCGAGAGCGACACGTTGCGATGCGTGAAGCGCTCGAAATAGATGCCCGGGACGTGATTGATGAAGATCGTGATCAGCGCGAAACCGCGCCAGAAATCCACGGCATTGTCGTGTCGCGGCATTGCTGACGGTCCTGTCGGCCACTTCGCGCAAGTCTAGCCGAGGGGCGCTATCGTGTCACGCCGCCACGCTACTTCGGCGCACCGGGAAGCTGGATCGGCGGCAACTGGATCTTCGGAATCTCGATCTTCGGGATCTCGATTTTTGTCCCCGGCGGCGGCGGCTTCGGCACATCGTCCTTATAATGCAGGACCATCTGCGGGAAGGTGATGACCAGCGCCACCATGATGCACTGGATGATCACGAACGGCACGGCGCCCCAGTAGATCTGCCCGGTCGTCACCGGCGCCGTCTCCTGGCCGGTCACCTTGTCGATGAACATCTCGCGCGGGGCGACGGAGCGCAGATAGAACAGCGCGAAG
>JAGRKR010000058.1 GCA_020442225.1 Hyphomicrobiaceae bacterium
CCCACCACCGCCCTCGACGTCACCGTGCAGGCACAGGTGTTCGACCTTCTCGCCGAGCTGCAGGAGACGACCGGCACCGCCATCATCCTGATCACCCACGACATGGGCGCCATCGCCGAAATGTGCGACCGGGTCGTGGTCATGTACGCCGGCCGGCGCATCGAGGAAGGACCGGTCGAGACGATCCTCGGCGCACCCTCGCACCCCTATACGCAAGGCCTCCTCGCCTGCCGGCCGGAACTGGTGATCGGCCGCGTCGGTGCCAACCGCCGGCTCGAGGAGATCCCGGGCGTGGTGCCGCCGCTCGACCGCATCGGCGCCGGCTGCGGCTTTGCCGACCGCTGCAAGCACGCGCACGATCGCTGCGCGACGCGCCCGCCGATCCGCGCGGTGGGCAACGACCACGCGGTCGCCTGCTGGCTGTCCGACACCGCCGGCCACCTCCCGGAGGCGCGCGCATGACCGATGCCCCCCTGCTCGAGGTCGAGAACCTCAAGGTGCATTTTCCCCTGCGCAAGAGCTTGCTCGGCGGCGTCACGCGCAAGGTGCACGCCGTCGACGGCGTCTCGTTCAGCCTGCCGGCGGGCCGCACCTTCGGGCTCGTCGGCGAGTCGGGCTCCGGCAAGACGACAACCGCCTTCGCGCTGGTGCGCCTGGTCGAGCCGACGGACGGCACCGTGAAGCTGCTCGGCGAGGACATCACGCACCGCAGCGGCAAGGACCTGCTGCCGCTGCGCCGCATGGTCCAGATGATCTTCCAGGACCCTTACTCCTCCCTCAATCCGCGGCTGCGGGCTGGCGCCATCGTGGAGGAGCCGCTGGAGCTGATGGGCATCGGCACGCGCGAGGAGCGACGCCAGCGCGCCGAGGAGTTGTTCGGACTGGTGGGGCTGCGCCGCGATCAGCTCGATCTTTTTCCGCACCAGTTCTCGGGCGGCCAGCGCCAGCGGATCGGCATCGCCCGTGCGCTCGCAGGCAACCCCAAGCTCATCGTCTGTGACGAGCCCGTATCCGCGCTCGATGTCGCCATCCAGGCGCAGATCCTCAATCTCCTGACAGAACTCCAGCAGGAGCTCGGCCTCGCCTACCTCTTCATCTCCCACGATCTCGGCGTCGTGCAGTATCTGTGCGACGAGATCGCGGTCATGTATCTCGGCCGAATCGTCGAGCAGGCGCCGCGCGCTGCACTGTTCGCCAATCCCCTGCATCCCTACACCTGGGCGCTGTTCGAGGCGGTCCCGCGGCTCGAGCGGCGGCGACAACCGGGGCGCCGGCGCAGCCGTCTGGAGGGCGACCCGCCGAGCCCCATCGACCTGCCGAAGGGATGCCGGTTCGCCGGCCGCTGCCGGTTCGCCGAGGCGCGCTGCCACGACCAGGAGCCGCAATTGCGCGCCACCGGCGACGGTCATCTGGTCGCCTGCCACATCGTCGGTGACGACGGCCGGGTGCCTCACCGTCCGGCAACGCTCTGAGGTCCGCGTTGCGGAGGATTTCAGCCTGCCCGCCTGGAAAGCAGGCGCCAACGCTCAGTCTACACACCAACTTTACGCCCGAACCACGCCCGCTCATCCGCCCGCTCCCCGGCGCTTAGCCCGCGGCCGAGTGTGCCAATAAGGTCACGGAGCATGTCATCGCATGGCAAATGATGCTGCCGGCACCTTGTTTCCCACAGTTACCGAACCATGTTTATTTCAATTCACCGCGGGTTCCCGATCGGTAGTCTTTCTTGTAGAGTACAAAACAGCATTGGCGGCGGCATGATTTCGAACTGGTGGTGGGGGTGTTGATGCACTGGCGCTCTACGTGCCTTGTCACGGCTGGCCTGTTGCTCTGGAGCGTCGCTCCGTCCGGAGCCAGCGACGTACGCCTGGATGCGGCCTGCAAAGCCAACACGCCCAGCGAACGGACGGTTTCGTGCGACCTGCGGGCAAGCGAGCCACTCGCCTTCAAAGCCGTCAAGGTCCGTTACGGCTCCGGCAAGAAGAGCCTCACGGGCACGCGGTTCACGTCGTTCGACCACACGAAGCAATCGACCGCGTGGCTGTTCTTGATCGACAACAGCGATTCACGACGCGCCCGGACAGTCCAGAAATCCGTAGAAGTCGTGATGAAACTCGCGGAAAAGCGCGAAGGCAAACGCCAGTTCGGCTTGGCGATCTTCAGCGACAAGCTCACCGTGCTTGCACCATTGTCCGCGACCAAGGAGACGTTCGACGAGGAGGCCGGCAAGATAAAGGCCGCCGGCAGCGCCACCGAACTCTACCGCTCGGTCAAGGACGCGATCGAGCTGATGGGCAAGGAAGCGGCCGACCGCAAGGCCGTCGTGGTCATCTCCGACGGCAAGGCCGAGGATCGCGCCTATACGCACGAGCAGGTCGTCGCCGCCGCCAAGAAGCACGGCGTCACCATCTACGGCATCGGCTACGCCGAGCGGGCGTCGGACTTCCCGCATCTGCAGGTCCTGCGCCGCATGGCCGAGGAGACCGGCGGCAGCTACGTGCAGGCCAGCATCTCGACCAAGGAGTTGCCCGAAGACTATTTCGACAAGTTCTTCGGCTACGTGGAGAACGGCGGCCGCCTCCAGATTCCCCTCAATGACCTCGAGGGCAAGCAGGAGTTCGAGATCACCGCCGAGCTGGACGACGGGCGGACGGCATCGAGCCGCTATGCCATGACCGTTCCGGCCCGGCCCGCCGCCAAGCCCGACTCCCCGCAGGCGAAGCCCAAACCGGGCACCGATCCCAAGCGGGAGACGGACCCCAAGCCGGCCTCCGTGACGCCCAAGTCGACGACCGAGGAGGCCGAGCCTCCCAAGTCGTTCGTCGGCAAGCTGCTGGATGCCGCCAAGAAGAACCGCGTCGCCGCCGGCGTCGCCGGCGCCGGCATCCTGACGCTGCTGCTCGGCGGCATCGTGCTGATGCTGCGATCGCGGGAGCCGGAGACGCCCAACCGCGTCAGCACCGTCGTCACCGCACCCAGCATGGCCCCGACCGACCCCTCGCAGATCGTCTACGGCTGGCTGGAGTTCCTCGATGCCGGCTCGACCAAGGTGCCGATCACATCGACGACCGTCCGCATCGGGCGGCACAAGGACAACGACGTGCAGATAGCGAACAATTCAGTGCACAGACGCCATGCTATCATGCACATGACTCCGGAAAAGAAGTTCATTGTCCAGAACCTCGGCACGAAGAACGGTGTCTATGTCAACAGCACGCGGCACGAGCAGACCGAGTTGCTCGACGGCGATCTCATCGAGCTCGGGGAGGTTCGCCTTCGCTTCGTCATCAATCCTGTCGCGCGGGCCTGACCCCCGGTCCGCACTCCGGGCGCCGAGACGAGCGCCCTCCCGGTCAGGGCTCGCCGGGACCATGACCCGAGCCATGCCGCCAGCGCCGAGGGCGGCACTCGACAAACGCTTCGAACGAGGAAAGGGTTAAGACCATGTCGCATACCGAAGGCGGTTCCAGCAAGGACGGCGACGAGAAGACCCGTATCGTGCAACGCCCCGATCAGGTGAGCATGACCGATCCCGGCAATGCGCCAGGCAAGCCGGCCGGCGGTGGTGTCGCGGGCACGGCCAAGATGCCGGGCGGCAGCGGCAAGGTCGTCGGCGTGGCCGGAGCGGCGCAAGGTGTGCGCCTGCCGGGCTTCGCCGGTGCGACACAGCAGATGTCGCCCTCCGAGGGCGCGGCGCCTCCGCCGCCGATCGCAGGCGCGAGCGCGGGTGCCAGTGGCGGCGGCGGCGGGCAGGTCACCCAGCTCGTGCTGCACGGCAGCTCGGACTCCGGCGCCGACAAGACCGATCCGGTGGTCGGCTGGCTGGTGGTCATGAAGGGACCGGGCCGCGGCAAGTTCCGCCCCGTGTTCTATGGCCAGAACAGCATCGGCCGCGCCCCGAACCAGCGCATCAGCATCGACTTCGGTGATGGCGGCATCTCCCGCGAGGATCATGCCTTCATCATCTACGACGAGGTGCAGCGCAAGTTCTTCGTCAAGGACAACGGCAAGCGGAACATCGTCCGCTGCAACGGCGCCCCCGTCATGATCCCGACCGAGCTCAAGACCGGCGACCAGCTCTCGATCGGCGAGACGACGCTCAGGTTCGTGCCCTTCTGCGGGCCGGATTTCGATTGGCTGGACGAGACGGGCAAGAATGCAACCTAAGATCCACGCGGCTGTTCACTCCATCCAGGGATCGCGCTCGTATCAGGAAGATTCGAGCGCGATCTGGCGCGCCCCCGGAGACTATGACGACGAAAGTCAACGGCCCATCCTGGCGGTCGTATCCGATGGCATGGGTGGGCACGTGTCGGGCGAAGTCGCGAGCCGCATCGCCTGCGAGACCTTCGTCAGCACGTTCGCCAACTCGAACGGACGCATTCCCGATCGCCTGCGCCTCTCGCTCGACACCTGCAATCAGGCCATCAAGGCCGCCATCGCCGAAAAGCCCGAATTCGCCGGCATGGGCTGCACGCTGGTCGCGGCCTACATCGACGACAGCGGTCTGTGGCACGTCAGCGTCGGCGACTCGCTTCTGCTGATGCTTCGCACACGCGTCCTGCATCGCCTCAACGACAACCATTCCTTCGGTGCAGTCCTCGATCAGCAGGCCGAGGCCGGCCTCATCAGTCACGAGGACGCCCTCAACAACCCCCGCCGCAACAGCCTGCGATCCGCCCTTACCGGCGACAAGATCGCGCTCGTCGACCTGCCGAGCGAGCCGAGCAGGATCGAGAAGAACGACTGGCTGATCCTGGCGAGCGACGGCCTGGATACGCTCAACGGCCACGAGATCGCCGATGTCGTCGTCGAGCACGACGGCAGCTCTCCCGAGGCGATCACCAAAGCGCTGCTGACATCGGTCGAGGCCCACGGGCTTCCCAATCAGGACAACACCACCGTTCTCGCCCTGCGCATCGTCGACGGC
>JAGRKR010000617.1 GCA_020442225.1 Hyphomicrobiaceae bacterium
TTACCGGCGCCGTTCGGGCCGATGATGGCCCTGATCTCGCCGCGGCGGATGTCGAAGCTCACATTCTGGATCGCCTTGACGCCGCCGAACGCCAGCGAGACGTTGTCGACGGCCAGGACAACCTCATCGGCAACCGGCCGGCCGGCAGCGCCAACAGTCTGATCATTCGCGTCGGCCTTCATTCGGCCGCCTCCTTCCGCGCCATCTGCCCGGTCGGGAACGTCTTCACATCGACGATGCGCACGTTGCCCTCGATCGTTCCCTTGCGCCCGTCCTCGAACGTCACCTCTGTGGAGATGTTGCACTGGATGGAGCCGTCGTAGAGCGCACGAATGAGCGGCGCATAGCGCTCGGCGATGAAGCTGCGGCGCACCTTCTGCGTTCGCGTCAGCTCGCCATCGTCGGCATCGAGTTCCTTGTGCAGGATGAGAAAGCGATGGAGCTGGGATCGCGCCATCTGCGGCTCTTCCGAGAGAGCGCGGTTGACCTGTTCCACCCGTCGCTCGATCATCGCGTAGACGTCAGGATGGGCCGCGAGCTCCTGATAGCTGGCGTAGGCGAGGTTGTTGCGCTCGGCCCAACTCGCCACCGAGGTCAGGTCGATGTTGACCAGAGCCGTGCAATAATCGCGGCCGTGACCGAAGGCGACAGCCTCCTTGATCTCGGGATAGAACTTCAGGCGGTTCTCGAGATACTTCGGCGCAAAGATCGCTCCATCGTTGAGGCGGCCGACGTCCTTGGCACGGTCGATGATGCGCAGATGGCCATGCGTGTCGAAGAAGCCGGCGTCTCCAGAGTGCACCCAGCCATCGGGTGTCTTGGTCTCCGCCGTCGCCTCCTGGTTCTTGTAGTACTCGAGGAAGACGCCGGGGCTGCGGTAGAGCACCTCGCCGGTGTCGGCGATCTTGATCTCGATGCCTGGTCCAGGCTTACCGACCGTCTCGGGAAAGACCTCGCCATCAGGCTGCAGCGTGATGTAGACGCTGGCCTCGGTCTGACCGTAGAGCTGCTTCAGGTTGATTCCGAGAGAGCGGAAGAAGCGGAAGAGCTCGGGACCAATGGCCTCGCCGGCGGTGTAGGCGACTTTGAGGCGCGAGAAGCCCATGCGGTTGCGCAATGGCGCGTAAACCAGCACCTCGCCCAGGCTGTAGAGCAGGCGATCGAGAAGTCCGACGCTCTTGCCGTCGAGGATCCTGCCGCCCGCCCGTTCGGCAATCTTGAGGAATGAGTTGAACATGGCCTTCTTGAGCCGGCCCGCATCCTCCATGCGCACCATGATCTGCGTCAGCAGGTTCTCGAAGACGCGCGGCGGCGCGAAGAAGTAGCTCGGACCGATCTCGCGGCGATCCTCGATGATGGTGTCCGGGCTTTCAGGGCAGGCGACGCACATGGGGCCGGCGAATGCCTGGCCATAGGAGAAGATGTGGTCGCCGACCCAGGCCATCGGCAGGTAGGCGATCATCTCGTCGCCCGGCCCGAGATTGTCGAAGCGATTGCCGTTTTCGGCGGAGACGACGATGTTGGACTGCGTGAGAACCACGCCCTTGGGCCTGCCCGTCGTGCCGGACGTGTAGAGCATGACGGCGATGGCATCGCTGCGGCCCGCAAGAACCTGCTGGCGCCAGCGCTCGGCGGTCTGCGGATCGGCTGCCAGCGCCTCGCGCCCGGCCTTCTGTACGGCGGCGAAGTCGTGCAGGTTGGCGGGATCGTATTTCGCGAGCCCGCGCGGGTCGTCGTAGACGATCTTGTGCAGCGTCGGAACCTGCTCGGCGATCGACAGCAGCTTGTCGACCTGCTCCTGGTTCTCCGCGACAGCCATGCATACCTCGGCGTGCGAGAGCACATAGGCCATCTCCTCGGCGACGCTGTCCTGGTAGATGGGCACGGGGATGGCGCCGAGGCTCTGCGCCGCCACGAACGTCCAGTAGAGCCGTGGCCGGTTGTCCCCGATGATGGCGAGGGTGTCGCCGTCCTTCAGCCCCAGGCGTTCGAGACCGATCGCGAAGGCACGCACCTCCTCGAGAACATCGGCCCAGGTCCACGTCTGCCAGATGCCGAGGTCCTTCTCGCGATAGGCGGCAAGCGAGGCGTACTGCTGCGCATTGCGCAGGAGCAGCTTCGGCACCGTATCGAGCTTGACGGTGGACTTCTCGACTCCGGTCACGTCTCGCGCCTCCTCCCTGAGCCGCATCTGCTCGTCTCGAGCCGCGGCACGCCGGAAGGCTCTGATCCATCCCGACCACGGTTCGCGGAAGGCGGATTCGCAGTCCGCCTCCTCCAGTTGCCGTGAGGTTAGCCCATCTCAACCGCTGTGCAAAACAACACTTGGTCTAATTGCGACAAGTTGAGCGCGCATGCGCCGGCGACCTGCGACTTTCCTCGCCGGGACACGTTCGCGCGTTCCATCGCGCCCGTTCCTGATCTATGGTGCGGGCAAACGCCAACCTATGGGACGAACGAGGCAGGGACTGATGACGAACGAGCTTCATCACTTCATCGGCGGCAAGGCCGTCAAAGGCACGTCGGGGCGCTTCTCCGACGTCTACTGGCCGATGACCGGCGAGGTGGCTGCGCGCGTGCCGCTGGCCAGCAAGGCCGAGGTACGGGCGGCGATCGAGAACGCCAGGCAGGCGCAGCCGGGCTGGGCCACGAAGAACCCGCAGGTCCGCGCCCGCGTGATGATGAAGTTCCTCGAGCTCGTGCAGAAGGAATACGACAGCCTCGCCCTCACCCTGGCCCGCGAGCACGGCAAGACCATCCCCGACGCGAAAGGTGACATCCAGCGCGGGCTCGAGGTGGTCGAGTTCTGCGTCGGCATCCCGCACCTCTTGAAGGGCGAGTTCTCCGAGGGGGTTGGCCCGGGCATCGACACCTACTCGATCCGCCAGCCCCTTGGCGTGGTCGCCGGCATCACGCCCTTCAAC
>JAGRKR010000618.1 GCA_020442225.1 Hyphomicrobiaceae bacterium
TCGGGGTCCTTGGCCCGCTGCCGCAGCGCCGCGCCATGCGCCGTCAGGCAATAGTGACAATGGTTCACGGAGCTCACGGCCACGGCAATCATCTCGCGCTCGGCCTTGCTGAGCCCGCTGTCACCGAGCATGAGGTCGTCGGCCATGTCGATGAACGCCTTGAGCTTGGTCGCGTCGAAGGCATAGGACCGCAGCACGTTCGGCACGAAGCCGAGCTTCTCGTCGCACTTGGCGAAGTAGCCGCCGAGTGCGGGGCCAAGGTCCGCCTGCGGACCGAGATCGAGGGCGGTGGGCGCGTCGCTCTTCGTCATCGTGTCGTGTCCTCTCTCGATAATGGCTCGGCAATCCCGCTCGCGAATGCCTGAATTGTCAAGAAGAGCCATAGAGGCCAAGCTTGGCCGTCGGCAGCCGGGACCGCACGCCATCGATGCCGTGCCCATCGCGTGAGAGGAGCCACGACGCATGCAGACTTTCGAGCCATCACGCGACGGCGCGGCGCAGCCGGTCTCGGAAGCGATCCGCCGGCTTGCCGCCGACGCTGACGCCCCCCGCGGCGTCGGCCTGTTCGCGGAGCTGCTCTACGCCAGTGGCGACCAGGGTGTGCTCGGCGACTTCTCCGCGGCGGCGTTGGCGGATTATGCGGTCACCGCCTACGGCCTGCTGGGCGAGCGCCGTCCGGGCGAGCCTCGCTTGCGCATCCGCGACCAGGCTTTGCCGGGTACGGTGGCGCTGGAGATCCTCAACGACGACATGCCGTTCCTCGTCGATTCGATCATGGGCGAGATCCATGCCCGCGGCCTCGGCGTGCGGCTGGTCCTGCACCCCATCCTCAAGCTCGATAGCGGAAACGGCGCCGCCACCGTCGCCGCCGCTCCGGGCAACCAGGATTGGGGCGACGGCCGGCAGGTCAGCTACATCGCCGTGCATTTCGACCGTCTGGCGACGGCGGACCGCGAACCGCTGGTCACGGCCCTGCAGGACATTCTCCGCGACGTGCGGACGGCCGTCAGCGATTGGCGGCCCATGCTCGCCCGTCTGGCGGCGGCCATCGCCAGCCTCGAGCGCGTGCCCGCCGGCAGCATCGCCGATCGCGCCGAAGCGCTCGACTTCCTGAGATGGCTGCAGGACGATCGCTTCACGTTCCTCGGCATGCGCGACTATCGCCTTTCCGGCGACGGCCAGGAGGTCGAGCTCGTTCCGGTGGACGGTGGCGGGCTCGGCCTGCTGCAGGACCCGACCCTCGAGGTCCTGCGCCGCGGCCGCGAGCTGGTGCGCCTGACACCGGAGGTGCGCCAGTTTCTCGAGCTGCCGCAGCCGCTGATCATCACCAAGTCCAACGTCGTCTCGCGCGTGCACAACCGGCTGCACATGGACTACATCGGCGTCAAGCTCTACGACGACGGCGGCCGCCTGTCCGGGGAGCTCAGGATCATCGGCCTGTTCTCCTCCACGGCCTATAACGAGTCCGTCCGCGAGATTCCCTATCTCCGCCACAAGGTGGCGACCGTACTCGCCCGCTCAGGCCACCCGCCCGCGAGCCACGGCGGCAAGGCGCTCCTGCACATCCTCGAGACCTTCCCGCGCGACGAGCTGTTCCAGATCGGGCTCGAGCGCCTGACCGCCTGGACCAACAGCATCCTCGATCTGGAGCTCAGGCCGCGCACGCGGGTCTTCGCGCGCGTCGATCGCTTCGACCGCTTCGTCTCGGTCGTCGTCTACACTTGGCGCGACCGTTATTCCACGACGGCCCGCGAGCGCATCAGCGCGCTGCTCGCGGAGGCCTACCAGGGGCGCATCGTCGCGACCTTCCCGAGCTTTCTGGTCGGGCCGCTCGTACGCGTACACTTCATCGTGGCCCGCTATCAGGGTCCGACGCCGGCGTGCGACACGAGCGGGATCGAGAACCGGATCGACGATCTGCTGGCCACCTGGCAGGACCGCTTCATCGTGACCGCACGCGCGCATCTCGCAGCCGACGCCACCGACACGCTCATCGCCAAGTATCAGGCGTCGTTCTCGGCGGGCTACACGGAGACCTTTCCACCAACGCGCGCCATCGAGGACATCGAGCGCATCGAGCGGCTCGGCCCTGACCGCCCTCTCGCCATCGACTTCTATCGGGAGCCCGGCTTTCCCGACTCCCGGCTGCGGGCGGCGGTCTATCGCTTCGATGCCCCCGTGCCCCTGTCCGAGCGCGTGCCGGTGCTCGAGAACTTCGGCTTCAAGGTCATCGACGAGCGCTCCTACCGCGTCCACCCGCACTATGCGGAAGGCCATCGCGCGGTGTGCCTGAACGACATGGTCCTGGAAACCGCCGACGGCGCGCCACTCGACCTCGCCCACCATGACCTCCGCCTCGAGGAGAGTTTCATCGCCGTGCTCGATGGACACGCCGACAGCGACGGCTACAACCAGCTCGTGGTGGCTGCCGGTCTCTCCTGGCGGGAGGTTGTCATCCTGCGGGCTGTCGGCGCCTATCTCCGCCAGCTCGGCGTCCCCTTCGGCCAGCGCTACATGGCCGATACGCTCAAGGCGCACGCCACCGTCGCGCGCGACCTCGTGGCGCTGCTGCGCCAGCGCCACCACGCCGAGACGGCCTCGTCAGGCGACGGCGGGGCCAGCGAGGCCGCCTTGCGCAACCGGATCGACGAGGCGCTCGCCGCCGTGCCGAGCCTCGACGAGGACCGCATCCTGCGCAGTTTCGCAAGCGTGGTGGATGGCGTGCTCCGCACCAACGCCTTCTCCGTGGACGCCGAAGGCAGGCCCCCGCAGGCCATCGCCTTCAAGCTCGCCAGCCGCCGCATCGACAGCGCACCCGAGCCGCGTCCGCTCGCCGAGATCTGGCTCTACAGCCCGCGTGTGGAGGGCGTGCACCTGCGCTTCGCGCCGATCGCGCGAGGCGGCATCCGCTGGTCCGACCGGGCACAGGACTTCCGCACCGAGGTCCTTGGACTCGCCAAGGCACAGCAGGTGAAGAACGCCGTCATCGTGCCGGCCGGCGCCAAGGGCGGCTTCGTCGCCAAGCAGCTTCCGCGCGGCGGCTCGCGCGAGGACGTCCTCGCCGAGGGCATCGCCAGCTACCGGATTTTCGTCTCGACCCTGCTCGATCTCACCGACAACCTCGTCGACGGCGCGGTAGTGCCGCCCGCCGGGATCGTGCGCCTCGACGGCGACGACCCCTATCTGGTCGTGGCCGCCGACAAGGGAACCGCGACCTTCTCCGACTACGCCAACGAGATCTCGACCGGGCGCGGCTTCTGGCTGGGCGACGCCTTCGCGTCGGGTGGCTCCGCGGGCTACGACCACAAACGCATGGGCATCACCGCGCGCGGCGCCTGGGAGTGCGTGAAGCGCCACTTCCGCGAGATGGATCGCGACATCCAGAGCCAGCCGTTCACCGCCGTCGGCATCGGCGACATGTCCGGTGACGTGTTCGGC
>JAGRKR010000619.1 GCA_020442225.1 Hyphomicrobiaceae bacterium
CAGAAGCAGCACTCGCCGCGGGTGATGCGCGGCAGGATGTCCATCTTGATATGCTCGGGCGCGTACCTGAGCAGGATGGGTCCGCTCTGGCGGTCCGCCGTGAAGTGCAGGCCCACCGGCGCGCTCGCCACACGAAACTCCTCCGTCACGACGTAGCGCTCGAGGAAGCTGCGCTCCTGGCCGCCGTACTTCTTCGGCCAGGTCATGCCGATCCAGCCCTTGGCCCCGACACGACGGCTGAACTCGGCGTTGAAGCCGCCGGATATCGAGCCGTTGAAGGGCGCGAACGTGCCGGCGGCGATCTCCTCGGCGAGGAATGCACGCACCTCGCGGCGCAGCTCCTCGGCCGCGGCGGGTAGACGGACCTGATCGAATTGGATGGCGGTCGACATGATTGGCTGTCCTTGGGTCTCTGTTCGCGTCGTGAGGCGAGGCTGGCTAGCGGGCGGCGATGGTCGGCCAGAGCTGATCGGCGCCTTCGGCGGCGATCTTGTTTCCGAGCAGCACGGCCCATTCGGATTCCGTGCCGAACTCGTCCCGCCACGCCCACAGTCGCCGCGTCAGCCGCTGCAGGGCGTGCTCGAGCGTGAAGCCGATGGCGCCATGCACCTGGTGCGCGATGGCCGCGCCGGCCCCGGCCGCCTCGCCGACGCGGATCTTGGCGGAGGCCACCTCGAGGAAGACGCTGTCGTCGAGCGCGCTCTGCGCGGCCAGCGTGTCCGCCGCCGAGCCGGCTACGGCCAGCGCCGCCGCCGTCTCGCCCGCGAGCTTCGCCAGATTGTGCTGCACGGCCTGGAACTGCCCGATCTTGCGCTCGAAGGCGATGCGCTCCTTGGCATAGGCGGTGGCCATTTCGAGCGCGCTTTCGAGCGCCCCGGCCATCTGCATGGCACGCGCGGCGGCACCGATCAGCGCCACCGGACTGGCGCCGACAGCCGTCTCGAGCTCGCCCACGGCGACGGCCGAAGCGTTCTCGAATGCCACCTCGCATTTCGCATCACCGGCGAGGCTCTGGCCCTTGCTGATCCTGGCCCGCTTCGCCTCCAGCAGCGCCACCGAGGAGCGCTTGCCGCTGCCGGCGACCGCCACGATATGGCCGGCCTCGCTGGCAAACGGCACGCCCATGGCGACGCCGTTGACGGCATTGCCCGTACCGAGCGTCAAGCCACCCTCGAGTGTCACGGGAGCGACGGTCATGATACCGGCCGGCGCGGCTATGCCCGCACGGGCCAGAAGCCAGCCCGCGATCAGCGTCTCGGCCAGAGGCACCGGCGTGGCCGAACGCCCGGCAACGCGCAGCACGTCGAAGCCGTCGCCGATCGAGGCCCCCGAGCCACCCAGCTCGTCCGGCACCCAGGCGAGCGGCAGCCCCGCCTCCTCCAGTGCCTGCCAGAGCGGGGCCTTCCAGCTCTCGTCCTTGGCCTTGTTGAGCTCAAGGGGGTCGGCGAGATCCTTGAAGATCCGGGTTGTCGTATCAACGACGATGCTGTCGTCGGCTGCCTCGCTCACGCCTCTTCCTCCACCAGTTTGCTGCGCCGCCGCTGCGCGCGGCGCCAGATGTGCGGACCAATCCCCGCCGTGCAGGCCGTTCGACGGATCAATATCGCGCCCCGGCATCGCGGACGGCGCCGTGACGCCGCGCGAGTTGCCGTGGCGATGACGCCTGGGACACCACCGAACGAGCCCGCCGATCCCGCATTAAGGTCGGCGTCACCCTAGCGCGGCCCTATCGCCTTGAAAACCGCCGCGTGCGCGCAAGTCGCAGGGGTTGCCCAGGACGCCGCAGGGGTGCGTGCGTCGCTGGCCCTGACCTCGCAGCTGCGTTAGACTGGACTGGACCAATACCAAGGCATGTCGAGTGCAAGTCAGGGAGACGCCCGATGAATTTCGCCCAACGTCGCGCCGGTGACGGCGACCAGAACCTCGCGCTGACCAGCGATCTCGCCAAGTGGGTCGCGAACTTCAAGACCAAGGATGTTTCAGCCAATGCCCTGACCTGGGCGAAGCACGCCATGCTGGACGTCATCGGCGTCACCGTCGCAGGCGCGCGCGAGCCGCTGTCGGAGATGCTGCTCGAGGAATGCGCCGGCGGCGGCGACGCACCATGCAGCATCATCGGCCACCCGCGCCGCGCGAACCTGCTGGATGCCGTGCTCATCAACGGCGCGACCGCGCACGCCCTCGACTATGACGATGTCAACCGCCGCATGCACGGTCACCCGTCGGTGCCCACAGCCCCCGTGGCCCTGGCGCTCGGTGAGGTGCTCGGCCTCGGCGGCCGCGAGGTCCTTGCAGCCTTCATCGCCGGCACCGAGGTCGAATGCCTGCTCGGCGAGATGGCCGGCGATGGCCATTACGACCACGGCTACCACGCCACCGGAACGATGGGCACCTTCGGCGCCGCCGCGACGGCCGCGCAGCTCATGGGCCTCGATGTCGGGCGCACGACGCATGCGCTGGGCATTGCCGCCTCGCAGGCCTCGGGCCTCAAGATCAACTTCGGCACGATGACCAAGCCCCTGCACGCCGGCAAGGCCGCCATGAACGGTCTCCTTGCCGCACGCATCGCCGCCCGCGGCTTCACCGCGCGCGAGACGGCCATCGAGGGCGCACAGGGCTTCATCTCCACCCAGGCCCCCGGTTTCAAGCCCGCGGTCGTGCGTCCCGACCCGACGCGCCTCCTCGGCATCGAGGAGACGCTCTTCAAGTACCATGCCGCCTGCTACCTCACGCACTCCACGATCGAGGCCATCAAGGAGCTGCGCCAGAAGCACAAGATCGGCCTCGCCGACATGGATGCGATCACGCTCCTGGTCGCCGACGGCCACCGCAAGGTCTGCGATATCCCCGAGCCGGTCAGCGGTCTCGAGATCAAGTTCTCGATCCGTCACCTGGCCTGCATGGCGCTCGACGGCGTCAACACCGCGAGCCTCGACATCTACTCCGACGCCAACGCACATGAGGCGCGCTACGTCGCCGGTCGCAAACGGGTCACGCTCGAGTCGAAGCCCGCCGAGCAGGACCGCATGGCCGCGCGCGTGAAGATCCGACTCAAGGACGGTCGCACGCTCGAGGCCGAGGCCAACGTCGGCATCCCCGCCAAGGACCTCGGCCGCCAGTGGGAGGCGCTCACCAGCAAGTTCAACGCCATCGCCGCCCCGATCCTCGGCGCCGCGAAGTCGGCCGCGCTGGTCGAGGCCATCGCCGGGCTCGACACGGCGCCGGACCTCAAGGGCCTGACGCGCCATCTGGCCTAGGCTGCATGGCGACGCTCGGGCGGAGGCCGTGCCGCCCGGGCGACGCCACGCTACGCGCCGATCGGGCCGACACCAGCCGCCGGGTCGGACCCGGGCAGCGGCTGATGGAAAGTCTTTTGCGGCGGCCTGACGATGATTTACACCAGATAATGTGACTCAACTCGCGCCATCCACGTTTGTTCTGTGGCGAGGCTCCCTGACGCAACGGTTGCGTCTCGGGGCGGGCTTGGTGCTGCTCCTCTTCGCCGCCACCCATTTCCTCAATCTCGCTCTCGGCCTGTGGAGCGTCCAGGCCATGGAGAGCGTGCAGGTGTGGCGCACCGCGATGACGCGCTCCTGGCTCGGCTCGGCCGTGCTCGGCTCCGCCCTGCTCATCCATGTCGCACTGGCGCTCATCAAGCTGTCCCAGCGCTCGACGCTGAAGATGCCGCCCTGGGAGGCTGTCCAGATCCTGAGTGGGCTGGCGATCCCGTTCCTGCTCTTCCCGCATATCGTCAATACGCGGGTCGCCTGGACGCTGTTCGGCGTCTCGGACACCTACAGCTACGAACTCGTGCGGCTGTGGCCGGTGAAGGCGCCGGACCAGACCGTGCTCCTTCTGCTCGTGTGGCTGCACGGCCTGGTGGGGCTGCATTACTGGCTGCGCCTCTCCCTCACCTATCGCCGGCTGGCACCCCTGCTGCTGATCCTCGCCACGGCCATTCCGGTGGCGGCGCTTGCCGGCTTCATGGTCGCCGCCCGCAGCATGGCCCCGGTCATCGCCGACCCCGCCGCGTTCCAG
>JAGRKR010000620.1 GCA_020442225.1 Hyphomicrobiaceae bacterium
GCCGCATCGGCCCCCACGTCGCGGGCGATGACGGTGGCGCCGGTGCGCTCGCCCCAGACCTTGAGCTGATCGATGGCGGCGGCACGGAACGTATCGCCGGCCGCCAGCATCACGCGCTTGCCCTGGCTGGTCAGCTGTCGGGCGAACTTGCCGATGGTGGTCGTCTTGCCCGTGCCGTTGACGCCGACGAACAGCACGACGTGCGGACGCCGGCTCGGCTCGAACACAAGGGGCTTGGCAATCGGGGCGAGTGTCTTTTCGACCTCGCTCGCGAGGATGGTGCGCACCTCTTCCGGCGTCACACTCTTGCCGTAGCGGCCCTTGGCCAGCGCCTCCGTGATACGCATGGCGGTCTCGACGCCAAGATCGGCCTGGATGAGCAGATCCTCGAGCTCGCCCAGTGTGTCATCGTCCAGCTTGCGCTTCGTGAAGACGGACGTGATGCCCTCGGTGAGGCGCGAAGAGGTCTTGGCAAGGCCCGACTTCAGCCGCTGGAACCAGCCGACCTTGGCGGGCGGCTCGGCAGCGGCCGGCGCAGGAGCGAGGGGAGCGGCGTCACCGGAGGACGCGTCGGCAATGGCCTCGCCGCTGGCACCGGCGCCCACACCGGCGGCTTCGTCGGCGACCGTTGCCGGCTGCTCCGCCGGGGCGGCCGGCTCGGGGGCGCTCGGCTCGCTGCGCCGCCCGAACAGGCCGGAAAAGAAGCCCCGCGATGGCTTAGGGTCGTTGCTCATTCAGCCCGCCTTGCACAGAAGCATGCGACCGTCGTGCGCAACCACGGACGCTGCGATCAAGCTGCCGGCCGGCCAGTGGTCGCCGTCCCGACCGGACTCGAGGCTCGCCTCGAAGAACTGTGGAGTGTGCCCACGTTCCGGCCGCTCGACGAGAACCTCGACGCGCCGTCCGACCTCGGCCGAAAGCCGCCTGTCCAGCGCCCGGCGTCCGGCCTCGCGAAGACGCGCCGCACGCTCCTTGATGACCGGGCCGGCGACCTGCGGCATGCGCGCTGCCGGTGTGCCCTGGCGCGGCGAGAACGGGAAAACGTGGAGGTGCGTGAGACCGCAATCGTCGATCAAGGCCTCCGACGCTTCGAACATTTCCTCGGTCTCGGTCGGAAAGCCCGCGATGAGATCGGCGCCGAAGACGATGTCGGGCCGCAGCTCACGCGCCTTCTCGCAGAAGGCCACGGCGTCGGCGCGCGAATGGCGGCGCTTCATGCGCTTCAGAATCATGTCGTGACCGGCCTGCAGGGACAGATGCAGGTGCGGCATGAGCCGCGGCTCCTCGCGCAACGCCAGAAGCAGGTCCGCATCGGCCTCCATCTGGTCGATCGACGACAAACGCAGGCGTTCAAGCTCGGGCACGTGCGCCAGGATCTTGCGGACCAGGCCACCAAGGCGCAGCGCGCCCGGCAGGTCGCTGCCGTAGGAGGTGATATCGACACCCGTGAGCACGACCTCGCGGGTGCCGCCTTCGACCAGGCGGCGAACCTGCGCAACCACCTCGCCTGCCGGCACCGACCGGGACGGCCCGCGGCCAAAGGGAATGATGCAGAAGGTGCAG
>JAGRKR010000621.1 GCA_020442225.1 Hyphomicrobiaceae bacterium
GCGTTCACGGATCGCGCGCGAGGCTGTGTAGGCGGCGAGCGCGTCGGCCAGCTTGCCCTGAGCCAGGAGCACGTCGCCGCGCTCGTCATGAGCCACCGCCAGCGCGATCTGCACACGTGGATCGTCCTGGCGCGCTCGCGCCAGCGCCGCCAGAATTCGCTGCGCCTCATCGGCCCGTGCCCGCTGCTTCGTCGTGTCGCCGAGGATCGCGTAATTGCGGGCGAATTGGATGAGCATCCAGGCCTTCTGGCGCTGCAGCTCCGGCGTTGAGCGGCCAAGGCGCGCCATGTGATCGAACAGCGCCTCGGCCCGGTGCAGCATCTCGAGCGTCGCCCGGCGCGGCACGCTGTACTTCTCGGCCTGGGCGACGGCCGTGTTGACGATATCGGTCGCGGTCTTGAGCGTCGCCTCCAGCAGCTTCTCGTTCCGCTTCAGCTCCTCGCGGAAGAGGTAGGCGCTCGTCCCCGCCGCCACGACCAAGAGCGCCAGCACGGCGATGATGCCGTTGCGGACCCGCGCCGAGCGCCGCCGCGCCCGCTCCGCGCGCCGGAAGATGTCGTCCGGCGCAACGCCGGTGAGCCCCGCCACCACCTTGGCCAGGCCAAGCTGGCGGCCGTCGCCCGTCTCCCGCAGGTCCGGGCCGAGGATGGTCACGGGGTGGTCGGTGACGGTGCCGTCGGCCGCGATCTCGAAGCGGAGCGCCGGCGGCACGTTGTCGGGATAGCTGCCCTCGATGAGCACGGGGATGACGGGCCGATCCGGATGGCGATGGCGGAAGAGGCGCACCTCCTCGTTGACGTACTGGCTGGCCGCGGCCTTCGGTGAGCAGAGCACGACAAGCGCGGCCGAGGCATCGAGCGCCGCGAGCGTGGCCTCTGTCAGGCTGTGGCCGCCGGAGAAGTCCTCGCGGTCGCGGAAGATCGGCCGGAGCGCCTTCGGCACCGGGCCAAGCGCCGTCTCGCGGCCGACGAGATCCTTGTCCAGCCGAAACTTCTCGATCGCCGCGTGCAGCCACTTGGCCCAGCGCGTGTCGGCATGTGCGTAGGAGAGGAACGCGCGATACTTGAGAGGAACTGTCTCGGCCATGACTGCCCCCGATCGAGCCAGACTGCCATGCGATCATGACTGAGGGCGGCCAACGCCACAATGACGGCGTGAGATTCCGCAGCGTGTGCCTCATCGGCGCAGAATTCAGGACTTTCGCACCACCACCCAGCACCGTGTGAGGTCAACGTGTTGGCGGGTCGCGAATGTCAGGTGCGAAATGCCACTTGCCTCACGCCCCGTCGCTTGAGCGCTCGACCGGAAACCGCGCGGCGGCGCGCATGGCTTCGAGGATCTGCTCGATGGCCTGGCGAGCCTCCGGCGCGTAGCGATAGGCGTTGAGCGGGTATTCGAGGAAGTAGAGATCGCCCGAGAGCGCATTGCGATCGCGGCGCTCGAAGCCGAGACTGAAGAGCACGCGGGCGACCCGCTCGTTGGGCTCGACCATGAAGGTCACCGGCGCCGGCGAGGTCGGCGACCAGAACTCCGCGATATGGCGCAGCAGCATGGCGATGGCCCAGGCATGATGATTGACGCGCCGCACGGCCCCGACGCCATCCGACTGGCGGCGCGCCACGGCCCACGTGTCGATCAGGAGACAGCTCGAGCCGGTGTGCGAGAGGTCGTCGGCCTCGAGCGTCACCGCGGTGCGCTTGGCGGCGGGCTCGCGTGCGGCTTCCATCGACGTGCCCATCAGCGTGGCGCCGCCGCGCATGGACAAGGGCAGCACGATCGAGACGGCGATCGACCGCCATGCGCCGTCCGCCTGCCGCTGATCGAGAATAAGGAACGATCGCGTGCGGTTGCCGGGGGCCGACCAGGGGCGCGCCTCGTCCTCGGCCGTCCACTGGCACCAGCGGTCGTAGAGCCCCAGACGGCTCTCGCCCGTCAAGGTCGGATTGGAGAGCGCGATGTCCGGCTCCTCGTCCGATAGGGCGACGAATGGGGCGAGCTCCGCCGGCGCGGTCGGCGCGCGAAAGCGATAATCGCTGGCCTTCGAGAGATCGGGCCGTGAGGCCATCAGTCGGACGCCCAGCGCTCCCATCGGAGGATCGCCGAGCCGCGCGTCGATCACCGACACCAGCGCCTCGAGATCGCGTTCGGAGCGAAACGCCATGGCGTTGACGTTGAGCAGCGGCAGGAGATCGTCAGGCAGCGCATCCGCGGGCGGCAGCGTCGC
>JAGRKR010000059.1:0-2771 GCA_020442225.1 Hyphomicrobiaceae bacterium
CGGCATCCAGCCGGATATCCTGCTCTGCCGCTGCGATCGCGAGGTGCCTGCTTCCGAGCGGCGCAAGATCGCGCTCTTCTGCAACGTGCGCGAAAGCGCGGTCATTCAGGCGCTCGACGTCGCCTCGATTTACGACGTGCCGCTCGCCTACCATCGCGAGGGACTGGACCGGGAGGTGCTGGCGGCGTTCGGCATCGATGCCACGCCGGTCCCCGATCTCGGGCGCTGGGACGGCATCTCGCACGCCATCGCCAGCCCGGAAGGAGAGGTCTCCATTGCCATCGTCGGCAAGTACACGGGCCTCAAGGACGCCTACAAGTCGCTGATCGAGGCGCTGGTGCACGGCGGCATCGCCAATCGTGTGCGCGTGCGCCTGGAGTGGATCGAGAGCGAGGTCTTCGAGCGCGAGGACCCCGCGCCCTATCTCGAATCCGTCAACGGCATCCTCGTGCCGGGCGGCTTCGGCGAGCGGGGGGCCGAGGGCAAGATCCTGGCGGCCCGCTTCGCACGCACGCGCAACGTGCCTTACTTCGGCATCTGTTTCGGCATGCAGATGGCCGTCGTCGATGCCGCGCGTGATCTGGCGGGGCTGACGACGGCGAGTTCCACCGAGTTTGGTCCGGCGGACGTGCCGGTCGTCGGTCTCATGACGGAGTGGATGCGCGGCAACGAGCTGGAGCGGCGCCAGACGGATGGCAACCTCGGCGGCACCATGCGCCTCGGGGCCTATGACGCGGTGCTGTCTGAGGGCAGCCGCATCGCCGGCATCTACGGCTCGACGCGGATTTCGGAGCGCCATCGCCACCGTTACGAGGTGAACACCCGCTATCGCGAGGCGCTGGAGGCGGTGGGCCTGCGGTTTGCCGGCATGTCGCCGGATGGCCTGCTGCCGGAGACCATCGAGTATCCGGACCATCCCTGGTTCATCGGCGTACAGTTCCACCCGGAGCTGAAATCGCGCCCCTTCGATCCCCATCCACTCTTTGCGAGCTTCATCGCCGCGGCCGTCGAGCAGAGCCGGCTGGTGTAGCCGCGGCGGCGCAAAGCAGAAGGCTCCCCGCAAGCGTTGGCCTGCGAGGAGCCGTCGTGACGCATGCGGGTGCCGGCTTGCCCTTGTCGCGCGTGGTGAGGGCCGGCCGCGAAGCCCCCGTCAGCCTTCAGGACGCGCGCGCGGTCCGTGTGTAGCGCTTGCGCGCCTTGCTGCGGGTATGCGAATAGCGCTTCTTGCTGCGCCATTTGGAGGCGTAGCGCTTCTTGGAGCGCCACGTCGAGGCGTAACGCCCCTTGCTCCGCTTGGAGTAGGCATAGCGCTTCGAGCGGGACTTGGAGGCATAGCGCGTGGAGCGATGCCCGCACTTGTGGAAGCGATAGCGCGGCCCCGTATCGATGTGGATGTGGTGCATGCCGCAGCTGTAGGTGCCGACGCCGCCGTTGTGGTGCGACTTCAACCAAGCCGCAACGCGGCCGTACGTGCCGCGTGCCGGCACGAAGTCGACGGCGCGGCAGCTCGCGTGATAGCTCCGCTTGCCCGTTCCCGCGATGCGGGCGCCGGGGCGGTGGGTTGAGATGACCTTGACGGGGCCGAACTTGGCGCGGATTTGCGCCAGCCGCTCGCGCAGGGCGCCGGGCATGCAGGCTTCGGCCGGTGCGGGCGCGACGGCCAGGAGGCCGACGAACGCCAACAAGGTCACAAGCAGCTTGCGACCCAACCACAGTGAACTCGACATTGCATTCTCCTTGAACCCGCTCAGGTAGTGGTCTGGCGGCCTGAACCCCCTGGGCCAACCGGGGCGCGGGTCTACAGGAAAGATTTGGTCATTGCACGCCCAATGCGACAATTTGTGTCAACTGTGACACGGCTTAGTTCCGCGACTTAAGATGTTGTCTGAAGAATGGCGAGGCCGCGCTCTGGGACACCTGCTGGCGGTCGGGCAGCTCGGCTCTGTGGCCCCTTGTGGAAAACTTCGCTATTGCGGCCAATAGGTTAGCACTGCGTCAGTGCGTCCGGCGGCAGAACCCGGGGGTTTGCGGATACTGTGACAGCGTGCGCATCGACCGTTGGAAAAGGGCTTCCAACGGGCCTATGGTGCTGCGACAACTTTTCACGTGCCCGGCGCGCCGCTCACGGCGCCAATTGCGGCGAAGGCGCCTGGTCCCGCGCGGACCCGCCGCCATGGCCATGTCCAAGGACGGTTCAGGATGGAAGCGAACAGGCGCGTGTCGGTCGGCAAGGTCACCTTCGCCAACGAGCGGCCCATCGCGCTCTTCGCGGGGCCCTGCCAGATGGAGAGCCGCGCCCATGCGCTGGAGATGGCGACGGCGCTCAAGGAGATCTGCGCCAGGCTTGGCATCGGGCTCGTCTACAAGACGAGTTTCGACAAGGCGAACCGCACGAGTCTCAAGGGCGCGCGCGGTCTGGGGCTCGCCAAGGCGTTGCCTGTCTTCGCCGAGATCCGCGAGACCCTCGGGCTTCCCGTGGTCACCGATGTGCACGAGGCCGGGCAATGCCAGGCGATCGGCGAGGTCGTGGACGTGCTGCAGATTCCGGCTTTTCTCTGCCGCCAGACCGATCTGCTGATTGCAGCGGCGCGCACCGGCCGCGTCGTGAAGATCAAGAAGGGGCAGTTTCTCGCGCCATGGGACATGAAGAATGTCGTGGCCAAGGTCGTCGAGTCCGGTAACCCGAACGTCCTGCTGACCGAGCGGGGCGTCTCGTTCGGCTACAACACACTGGTGTCGGACATGCGGGCGTTGCCGATCATGGCGGAGAC
>JAGRKR010000059.1:2841-4567 GCA_020442225.1 Hyphomicrobiaceae bacterium
CGGTTCGTTCCGGTGCTCGCGCGCGCTGCCGTGGCGGTCGGCGTGGCGGGCCTCTTCATCGAGACGCACGAGAACCCCGATCACGCGCCTTCGGATGGTCCGAACATGGTCCCGTTGAAGGACTTCGAAGGGCTGATCCGCGAGTTGATGGCGATCGACGGCATCGTCAAGACGGCCGGCCGGCCCGCCTGATGGGGCCCCGTCGCCGCGACTAGTTCGCCGGGCTCGGCCGTGAACTGTCGCGCGGTGCTGGCGTTGCTCCGCTCGGCTTGGCGCCGGGCCGCGCCGGCTTGCCTTCCGTGTCGATGGCCTTGAGGGCCGATTGCAGGCTGTCGGTGCGGCCGATGTAGACGCGCCTCTGGCGGCCGTAGCGGTGCACGCGCATCACGGGATCCATGCCCTGGGCGAGACGGACGTGGCCCTTCGCCCCGAGCGAGGTCGGCGCGGCTGCGGGGTGCGCGGCCTGGGCCTGCGGCAAGGCCAGGCCCAAGGCGAAAGCCACTCCCAAGAACGACTGGACGCGCATGCGCAGGTACTCCGGACAGCCTGACGATGCCGCCAGTCTCGCGCGGAGATATGAGCAAAGCGTTACGCGCTCTTAACGGTTGGCGGCGTGAGCCGCGACGTGCGGCCGTCCCAGCGCCAGACGTTGGACGGCGTGAGATGGGTTCCGCCCCACCATCTCTCCATGGCGGCATGCGCCAGATAGTCTTCCCGCCCCGCCACCACCTCCGATCCCAGCACGGTCAGGCGCAGCAGGCTGGCGTAATAGCGCTGGCGATGCGGGAGGGGCAGGTCCGGCCGGAACGGGCCGTCGTGGAGACCGTCGATCAGCGGCGCCGGCAGGTCCGCCAGACGATCCAGCATGACGAAGAAGCTCCAATCTCCGAGAAATGGCGCGGGCTCCCTGCTTTGCAGCGCCGCGAAGAGCGCGCTGGGTGTAGCCGCGCCGGCCGTGCGCAGGAGCCGCAGGGTGCGCCGCTCGGTCAGGGAGAGGCCGTTGCGCAGGCCCGGCAACTCGTCGAGCCAGCGGGCAAGCGCCGGTCGCAGCGCGGGAAGCAACGAAAGCTCCGCGTCGAGCAGGCCGGCTGTGGCCACGGGCGTGGGCTGGCGGACGGCGTCCCAGGCGCGCTGGGCGAGCGCGACGTGCGGCGCGCCGAGGCTCGAGCGCCGGGGGTGGTGTCCGGCGGGATCGGTCGGGGATGACGAGGCGTCCGGCCGCATCGGCGGTACGAGGTCGAGGCTCGCCGGCGGCGACGACAGGCGGGCCAGACCGTCCATGATCTGGAGGAGCTGCAACTGATCGTTGAGGTCATGATCGAGCCAGAGCTCGACGTGAGCGCCCGGCGCGAGGCGCGCGAGTGTTTCGTCGCGCCCGTCCAACTCGCCGAGGGGGTCACGTCCGGCATCGGGATAGGTATGCGAGAGATAGGCGGCGCGGATGCGGTTGAGTGTCGCCGCCTCTTTCGTGAGAGGCACCGGTCCTTCGTAGAGGATGTCGCGCCAGGGCAGGACGCTGGCGTGGGGATAGGCGCGTGCGAGGACGCCGGCCGGTTGGTCGCCGCTCGTGATGATGAGAGTGCGGGCCACGGGCCTCCCTTTGCCGCCTGCGGGCTCAGCCGCGTCCCCGATAGCCCGGCACGCCCTGGTCGGGCAACCAGACGCCCTGCGGCAGCGCTCCGGACTGCCAGAACACGTCGATGGGCATGCCGCCGCGCGGATACCA
>JAGRKR010000622.1 GCA_020442225.1 Hyphomicrobiaceae bacterium
GAACATGCGGATCGTTTCCATCGAGATTTCGTCGCGCGGCACGATGCCGGTCGCGATCAGGTTGCGGCCGATCGGCGTGAAGCTATGGCCGTTATGAGCGGCGTAATTCACTCGTACGAGTTTTCCGTCAGGAAGCCTGATCCGTGCCGAGCCCTGAATCTGGATAAAGAAGGCGTCGGCGGCGTCGCGCAGCCACACGATCTCGAGGCCGCGTCCGGCAAGCGCGCCGTCTTCGATCGCGGCGCGATCATGATACTCGACGAACTTGCCATTCACTCGATGACCGGCACCACCGGTGCTCGGGAAGCCCGCACGCAGCACGCGCTTGCCGAGCCGTGCCTTCGAGATCAATTCCGGCGGGCGGCGATAGAGCGAAACGGTGAAGCCTTTGGTCAGCGTCAGGCTGCCTTCAACTTCCGGTTCGTAATAGCCGGTGAGCAGGCCGGCCGGCTTGGCGTGCCGAACGCGATGGGGCGCGAAGTGGCGCTCGAAGAAGCTCCGGGCGAGGGTGCGGGTGAGGCGTGCGGGCAGGCGTCGCGCCTCCTGGCAGACCCGGATCATCTCCGGCGGCGGCGTGGCGCTGGCGCGAGACCTGGTCTTGCGGGGACGCGCCGCGGCGCGCGCTGCCGCCTCGAGGCGCTCACAGGAGCGCAGGAACGTCTTCAGTGCGGCGAGGTGATCGTCCTCGCTCCAGCCCGGCAGTGCGGAGAATGCGATGCGCTCGAAGGACACGCCGCTCCTGCTCTTCATGCTCGTGGTTTGGGTCTTCGTCCCGGTCTGGGTCTTGCTCCCGGTCTGGGTCTGGGCCGCAGCCGGGTGGTCGCCCAGGCTCGCCGCGCCGAGACAGCAGGCCAAGGCGGCTGTCGTCAGCAGTGCGGCTCGGCGGCCGCCTCCACGCCCCACGCGATACACGACACGCAACTCCCCCCGTCACGCCGCCCGGTCCACCCCCCGGCCGCCCAATGCACCTCCGTCATGGCTGCCACGGCCCACTCCGGCCGCTCAGTTGGCCGCCTGCGTGGCCATCAGCTTCCAGTTCGGATTGCGCGATGTCACATCGCGTGCGAACGTCCAGATGTCCGTGACCTCGACGATGCGCTTCGGATCGCCTGCGGTGACCTCGCCGCCGCGGTCGCGCGTGGCGGAGATGAGCTCACTCAGGAACTTCACCGTGACGTTGGCGCTCGTGCCCTTCATCTCGACTTCGATGATGTCCGCCTTGTTGATGCCGACGAAGCTCTGGTCGATGATTTCGCCGCGCGTCTCGCGATCGTTGATGGCGGCCACGAACCCGTCATAGACGTCGGGTGCGAGCAGCGTCTTGAGCAGCTTCTTGTTGCCCTCGGCGAAGGCCGTGACGACCATCTCGTAGGCCGTCTTGGCGCCCTGGAGGAAGTGCTCGGGATCGAATGAGGGGTCGTGCTGCAGCAGCCCCGCGAGCCCACGCGCCAGATTCTCGTCCTTGCTCGCGAGCTGGCGAATACGCGTCTCGACCGCCGTCTGCGCCGCGGGCTCGGGGTGGTAGGCTGGCGTCGGCTCGCGCTCGCGCCGTGGCAGCGTCACGACCTTGTCCTGTGCCGGGCCGGCCTCAGGCGCGCCCTTCTTCTTGTCGGCCGCGGAGTACGGATCGTACGGCGGACGCTCGTTGCCGGTCCGCCGGCCGAGCACACTGCGGAGCTTCAGGAATATGACGACAGCCAGAACCAGAAACAGAATGGTGTAGATGTCGAACTTTCCGTCCATCTGACCCTGCTTTCCAGGCGGTGATGTTCACAGGAGACACGGTTGACATATAAGGTGGGGGCACAACCGGCACCCTGGAAGCCTCTATGGCACCCTGACGTGCTCGCCGCCTCAAGAACTTTCCACTTTGCAAGAGTTTAGGGCATCACAGCCGGCAAGCCAACTGGAATGACTTGACAACAGGGCGGCGCACCCCGAGCCGTCGTGCCGGATGGGTCCGAGAGTGAGCGAGGGTGAATGGAGCCGCCATGCCGCTAGTCATGCTTCTCATCTTCATCGCCGTGCCGCTGCTGGAGCTGGCGCTGCTCATCTGGATCGGCAAGTCGATCGGCCTGATGCTGACGATCGGTCTGGTCGTGACGACGGCTGTCATCGGCACGACCGTGCTGCAATACCAGGGCTTCGCCGTCCTGGCGCGCGCGCAGCAGGCCATGATGCGCGGGCAGATGCCCGTCGAGCCGGTTCTCGACGGCATGGCGCTGCTGCTCGCCGGCGCCTTCCTGATCACGCCGGGCCTGATCACCGACACCTTCGGCTTTCTCCTGCTGGTCCCGCACGTGCGCCGGCTGTTTGCCAAGTTCATGCTGGCGCGGGTTCTCAAATGGGGACGCATCGAGGTGCGCACCTACGATGGCCGCCCCGGCGAGACGCCACGATCCGGCCAGCCCGGACGCGATCAGAAGACGGGCGACGGCCCCGTCATCGAGGGCGAGTTCGAGCGGCTGGACGAGAAGACGGTGCCGCCGGGGCGCCGTGGCGCCGACAAGGACAAGCGGAGCTGACGCTCGGCCCGTCCGGCTCCTTCGCTCACGGCACGGCTCTTGCGTAGCTGGCGGGCGAGGAGGGCGGTGGGAGCGCGAGCCGCGCTGTTCCGGTGGCGGCCATGACCGGCGAGCTTAACCAGCATCTTCGCTTGACAGCGTGAAACGTCGCGATTATCACACCGACGCAGCTTGGCACTCACTCTGGGCGAGTGCTACCAGCTCAATCATCTTCCAGCATCGTCAGCCGGCCCGCAAGGGTCCCAATGTTACGCGCGAACGGAGCATAACCCTATGAAATTCCGTCCTTTGCACGACCGCGTGGTCGTGCGCCGCCTCGAGAACGAGCTCAAGACCGCCGGCGGCATCATCATCCCCGACAGCGCTGCCGAGAAGCCGCAGCAGGGCGAAGTCATCGCTGTTGGGCCGGGCGCCCGCGGTGAGGATGGCAAGATCCAGGCTCTCGACGTCAAGAAGGGCGACAAGGTTCTGTTCGGCAAGTGGTCGGGCACCGAGGTCAAGATCGATGGCGAAGAGCTCCTCATCATGAAGGAGAGC
>JAGRKR010000623.1 GCA_020442225.1 Hyphomicrobiaceae bacterium
CCAGGACGGCGTACATCGTGTCAATCGGCGTCGAACATTGACCCCGGATCGAACTGCAATGTTGCCCCCCTCCTTCCGTCGTCGTTGCGCCTGCTGGCCGGCTGGCCTGCTGCCGGTTCCGTGGACGGTGAGTTAGGCAAATCGCTGTCGTTCCTCGAAGGCAACCGAGCTCAGATTGCCGAGCGTCGAGTGCCTGCGTCGGGGATTGCAGAACCGCTCGATGTCATCGAACACGTCAGCCCTCGCGGCATTCAGATCTTTGCCGGCATCGTCCTCGCGAACACTGGCGAAGCCGGCTGCTGGGAGGCGGAACGTCTTCGCAGCGGGAAGGGAGCTGGCTCTTCCGGATGGCGTTGAGGCAAGGATCATCGTCGATGTACCCCGAACATCGATTGACAATTGCGGGGCACGCTACCGCGCGCGATCGGAACACGACGTGCCCGAGCGGAACCCTCCAACAAGTGAACGAGCGCCGAGCCTGGACCACGATCACTCAGGGCAGGCAGGTTGAGCTCCCGGCATGGCGATGGGGCATCCCCGTCCTTGAGGGAAGTGAGGGATTGCCGCCGAGAAGCGTTCAGCTACAGTTGATCAAGGGCCTGGATTGGCAGGACGCTCGGGCGTAGGAGAACCACCATGCAGCTTATCGATCTCAGCCGCGAAATCCATCACATGATGCCACGGCTGATCAATCATCCGTCCATCGTCGTGACGACCTACTCGACGCACGACGAGCTTCGCGTGGCCGACGGCTATAAGTTTTCCTCGGCGACCATGGTGCTGTCGATGGGTGACCATGCCGGCACGCATGTCGATGCACCCGTTCACTTCGACGCGCGCCCGGGTGCGAAATCCATCGATCAACTTCCCTTGGAGACCTTCTTCACAGAGGCGGTCTGTCTCGACCTGTCGGCCAAGCCGCTCAAGTCGGATATTTCGGTCGAGGATCTGGAGAAGGCCGTCGCTGCTGCGGGCGTCGAGATCAAGCCCAAGGACATGGTGCTGCTGCACATGGACTTCTATCGCCGCTGCTACGGCACCGACGGCTATCTCACCGATTTCCCCGGCTTGACCAAGGAGTCCGCGACCTGGCTCGGCAAGAAGGGCATCAGCATGTTCGGCGTCGAGGCCGTCAGCCCGGGACGGCCGGGGCGCAACAATTTCGAGGTGCATCACGTCTGCCGCGACATGGGCTTCACGCACGTGGAAGGGCTGGTCAACCTGGACAAGCTCGTCGGCAAAGGGCGGTTCCGCTTCATTGGCTTCCCTCTGAAGATCCGCGGCGGGACGGGCAGCCCCATCAGGGCCGTCGCCTGGCTCGACGCCTGATGGGCAATGGCATGCGGCAGCACTGGCAGCGGAGCGCCCGCGAATTGCAGGCGATCTATCGCGCCGGCGAGGGCTCGCCTCTCGAGGTCGCCGAGGCCTGCCTCGCACGCATCGGCGAGGTCAATCTGCGTCTCAACGCCATCGTGGCGCTGGACCGTGATGGCGCGCTTGCCGCCGCAGTGGCCTCCACCGAGCGCTGGCGGCGCGGAGAGCCGCTCGGCGGACTGGATGGCGTGCCGCTGACCGTGAAGGACAATCTCTTCGTCCGCGGCCTTCCCGCGACCTGGGGCAGCCGGCTGTTCGAGCATCACGTCGCCGCGGACGACGATCTGTCGGTGGCGCGTTTGAGGGCGGCCGGCGCCGTCATTCTCGGCAAGACGAACACACCCGAGCTCTCCCTTGCCGGCTATACCGACAACCTCGTGTTCGGGGCAACCGGCAATCCCTGGGCGCCGGATCTTTCTCCCGGCGGCTCCAGCGGCGGAGCTGTCGCGGCGGTGATGTCGGGTATGGCCCCCCTCGCGCTCGCGACGGATGCCGGCGGCTCGACCCGCCGTCCGGCGGCTCACACGGGTTGCCTCGGTCTCAAGCCGTCACCGGCACGCATTCCCCGGCGCTATGGGTTCCCACCCTTGGCGAGCGACCTGCAGGCGATCGGCCTGCTGACACGCACGACGGCGGATCTCTCGGCGATGTTCAGTTGCGTCGCCGATCCCGCGGCGTCCAGTTGGTCCCGCGGCAAGCGTCTCCTGATCGGGGCCTTCGCGCAGATCCCCGGCCATCCCGTCGAGCCCGACATCCTCGCGCGTTGGCGTGGCGGTTGCGCGCTTCTCCAAGAACTCGGCCACACGGTCGAAGAGATCGAGCCGCCGTTCGATCCCGATGGCGTCGGGCGCCTCCTGCTCGGGCCGGCGACGGCGGGCGTCGCGCGCGTGGTCCGTCAGCATGCCGGATGGCAGGATCGGGTGACGCCGGCCATCGCCGCGCTCGCACAGACAGGGGGCGAGGCCAAGGCTGCCGATTACGTCGATCAGATGGACGCGATCCAGGCCTTTCGCTGGCAAATGGCGGATCTGCTGGCGCGCTATGACCTGCTGGTGACGCCGACGGCGCCTGTGCTGCTCTGGCCGAAGGCGGAGCCGTTCCCCAAGCACGTCGATGGGAGGGAGGCGGCGCCGCGCGCCGGCGCGATCTACACCACTTTCGCCAACGTCGCCGCGCTGGCCGGGCTCAGCATTCCCGTCGCGGCGGCGGCGAACGGTCAGCCGATCGGCTTGCAGCTCGTCGGGCCGGCGGGTTCGGAGGAGCGTCTGATCGAGATCGCCGGGGAATGGGAGCAACGGGCACCCTGGCCGACACTCGCGCCACTGTGAGGCCGGAGGCCGGACGCGCTCGCGTCAAGACCCGGTCAGGCGCTCCGGAAGCTTGGCGTAGTCGAGCGTCTCGAGCCAGGCCGGGCCACCCGAGGCGATCCATACCGCGGCTGCGAGCCCTGTGAACGCCTGCATGGCCAGCAGATCGATCTCAGCGAAGGTATTGCGGGCGGCATTGGCGCAAATGAGCACGCCGATGGAGCGTCCGCGCCAGAGCATAGGCGTCTGCACGGCGGAGCCGGCGCGGAAGGTCTGCAGGATCTTGACGAAACTGGTGTGATGGCTGGTGTCGCGGAGCAGCAGGGGGCGCTGTGTGGCGGCGACATGTCCGGGGTGGCCGAGGTTGATCGCCACCTTCTCATGGTATTGCTCGGGCGCGAAATTTACCGGCGCGGTGATCAGGTGATAGCGGCCGTCGGGCGTGCGCATAAAGGCCGTGCAGGCGCTCTGGGGCCTGGCGCCCTCCGGGAGGTTCGTCGGATCGGTTGCCGCGTCCCTGTCACCGAGCAGCGACGGCAGCATCCGCGTAGTGAGCCACAGCGCCTCTTCGGGTTCGTCAGTGATGGCGGCATCGGCTGCGATGCGCGACAGGGCGAGCGAGACTTCGTGATGAAAGCGACCGACGTCGCGCATGCGACAACTCCTTTCCGAGCGAATTTTCAGCCGAGCACCTTCGGCAGCCACGTGCTGAGGCTTGGGACGGCCACGAGCATCAGCAAAGCGCCGACCAGCACCAGGACGAACGGCGTGATGCCATGGATGATCTCGGTGATCGGCCTGCGCAGGATGCCGGTCATGACGTAGAGAACCATACCGACAGGGGGAGTGATCAGGGCGATCTCCATGTTCAACGTGAACAGCACCGCGAACCAGATCGGGTCGATGTTCAGCCCAACGATGACGGGGAACAGCAGCGGCAGCACGATGTAGATGATCGAGATCACCTCGAGCACGGTGCCGAGCACGAACAGCAGCGCCATCGTGAGCAGGATGAACATGATTGGCGAGAGATTGAGCCCCTGGATGAACGCGAGCAGGTCCTGACTGAGCTGCAATTTGGTCATCGCGTTGCCGAGCACGCTGGAGCCGGCGATGATGAGCAGGATCATGGCGGAGGTCACGAGAGAATCGAAGAATGCGCGCCAGAGATCGTGGAAGGTGATCGATCGGTAGACGAGCGTCACGAGGATGAGCGCATAGGTCACGCCGAGTGCGGCGGCTTCCGTTGGGGTGACGATGCCGGAATAGATGCCACCGACCACCACGACCGGCTGCATCAGGGCGGGCAGTGCCCGGCCCGTATAGCGCCAGGTCTCCTGCCAGCTGGCGCGTGGCAGGGGTTCGTAGACCCCGCCCCGGGAGCACGCGACGATGGCGTAAATGATCAGCATGGCCGTGATCAGCAGGCCAGGAATGATCCCGGCAATGAACAGCTTGCCGATCGATTCCTCGGTGATCTCGCCGTAGAGCAGCATGGGGATCGAGGGCGGAATCATGATGCCGAGCGTGCCGCTCGCCGCAATGAGACCGTAGGTGAAGCGCCGGTCGTAGCCGCGCGCAAGCATGGGCGGGATCGCGACGATGGCCATGGTTGCCGCATTGGCGACAGAGCTACCGGTCGTGCTGGCGCCGATGGCGCTCGTCAGAACCGCCGCGACAGCCAGCCCGCCGGGGAGATGCCCGACCCAGAGTGTCATGGTCTGGAAGAAGAGCTCTGTGACCTTCCCACGCCGCAGGATCTCGCTCATGAGGATGAAGAGGGGGATGGCCATGAGCAGAAACGACGAGGTGCCCGCGAAGAGTGCGGACGGCAAGCCGGCGAGGCTGGATTCGCCGATGGCGCCGTAGCCGATGGTCAGGCCGACGATCGCAAGGCCGATGCCGACGGGAATGCCCGTCGCGAGAAATGCCAGCAGGACCGCGAGGACTATGCCGATCATGGGGCTCAGATTGCCGTGCTTGAGTGGGGGTCATCCGAGCGTTCGGGCGTCAGCCCCCACCGATTGAGAATGCGGGCGAGGAACTCCAGACCGAGGATCGTGAAGCCGATCGGGATCGCCGAATAGGGGATCCAGAGGGGCGTGTCCAACTCGGAGGCGTTCGTCGCGCCCATCATGTGTGCGGTGCTGACGAAGCGATAGCCGAGCAGGACGGTGTAGCCGCAGAAGGCGGCGCCGATGATGTCGGTAAAGGTGCCGAGCAGGCGGCGCGCGCCGGCCGAGAGGCGCGAGGTCACGATGTCGATCTCGAGCTGTCGCCCCTGGCGCAGCAGGTATCCGGCCGACAGGAAGCCGACCCAGGCGATGGCGAACGTCGTGACTTCGTGCGTCCAGTGCGTCGGCCGCCCGAACCAATAGCGCATCACGACCTCGTACTGGACGACCACGAACATGGCGAGCAGCAGGAACGCAGCGATCGCTGCCGCCGCCAGGCTGATCCCGCCGACAATCGTGTCGAAGAAGCGCGCTATGGTCCGCATGGCCGTGCCCCCCGGTCAGTGCGTCTCACTTGGCTGCGAGCGCCTCGACCCAGGCCAGCAGCTCCTTCTCCTCCTTGCCGGCCCGGCTGTTCCACTTGGCGATGGCCGGTGCGAAGAGCTTTTTCCAGTTGGCCTTGTCGGCGCTGGTGAGAACGAGCGTAGCGACGCCCTTCTGCTTCAGGAAGGCGACGGCCGCGTCGTCACGCTTCACGCTCTCGCCCACCGACCAGCGGAACACCTCGTCGCCGGCCTTGAGCAAGGCCTGCTGGTGCTCGGGCTTCATCGACTTCCACTTCGACAGCGAAATGTTCGTGGCCATCACGCCGAACGTGGCGCCGGTGATCGTCGCGAACTTCACGACCTCCCAGATCTTGCGGCTCTGCAGCGACGTGACGCCGGTGATGGCGCCGTCGACGGTGCCGCGCTGGATGGCCAGATACATCTCGCCGGGCGACATGGTGACTGGCGAGGCGCCGAGCGCGCGAAGCCCCTCGGCCGCCAGTTTGCCATAGGAGCGGATCTTCATGCCCTTGAAGTCGCCTTGCCCCTTCAACGCACGGCCGTTGTTCCCGAAGTCGAACAGCGAGCCGAAGAACGTCACGTGGACGGTCTTGAGCCCACGCTTCTCCATCTGCTTGGAAAATGCCTGGAAGAGCTTACCCTTGGGATCCCAGGCTTTGGCGGCGTGTGCTGCATCCTTAAAGAGGAAGGGCACATCGGTGATCTCTGAAACCGGATCGGTAGACCAGACGCTGGTCAGGTTGAAGCCCATGTCTGCGCCGCCGGTGGCGACGGCCGTTGGGATCTCGCGTGCGCCATAGAGCTGTCCCGCCGGAAAGACCTGAATGACGACGGCGCCGCTGGTCAGCGCCTTGACACGCTCAGCGAGCTTCATCTGCCCTTCGGTGACATGATGCGATGTCGGCAGCGTCCCGGCATAGCGGAGCGTGACATCGGCGGCCTTCGCGGCCACTGAAGTGAAGAATACGAAAAGTGCCGATGCGATAACCGCGGTGGAGACTGGTTTCAGCATGGCCGGCTTCTCCTCGACATGGATGGAACATTCGCGCCGTTGCACGCGGCCCGGGATGCCGGAGCAGTGCGCCCAATTGCTCAAGCAGAGACCGTGAGGATGCCAGCGTCAACAGAAAAGCTCACTCTTGCGAAGTTGGCGCGAGTGCGCATCAGCAACGCGCCCCAAGCATGGAAGTCGGTCGCTCTCATGTCGCGGCTGATTGCCTTTTGCGGCGGCACGGTGACGCGCGAACGAGCAGCAACACCTGAGACCTGCCGCAATCACGTCGCGCGAATGGCGGATGGCGTCGTGCGCCTGAGCGCGGCGGCCGCTGCGCGGGTTTCGAGGAGTCGCCAAGTGCTCGACCGCCCTGCATGAAGGCTGCACCTGCTCAGGTCCGTAGCGGGTCGACTGCCAGCATCGTAGTCGCTCCGGGTTCGGCCGGACCACCCTTAGCTGCGGACGAGAATGTCGCCCCCTAG
>JAGRKR010000624.1 GCA_020442225.1 Hyphomicrobiaceae bacterium
CTGCTGCCGCTGCCGGCCCTGGCGGCCACGTGCGATTGGTGCGGCTGTCGGGGCGGGCCGGGCTACCGGATGCCCAACGGCAAGTGTGCCAGCCACCGCAAGCTCAGGCGCGTGTGTGGCGATCCGCCAAGCACGCGCTGCACCTTCGAGGGCGGTCCGAATGGGCCGGCTCCGCGGATGGCACCGCCATCGCCGCCGGCGGCACCGGCCAAGCCCGCGCGGTCAATGGAGAAGAGGCCATGAGAGCCACGCTGGCAGTCTTCCTCCTGCTGCTCATTGCGCTACCGGCGCCGGCCCGCGAGCGCACGCCCGTCATCGGCATCGAGGCGGCTGGTGGCCCGCTCCAGGCAACGATGACCGCGCTCGAGCGCCAGGCATGGGGCGAGAAATGGCCGTTCGTGGCTGACCGGGCCTGGCTGGTGTGCGTGCCTGAATTGCAGATGATGGGCGTCTATCTGGTCGTCGGCGGCGAGGTCTTCGCGCTCACCGGTGGCACGCAAGCGATGGCGCGCCAGCATCGCATCCGCGTCATCGTCGACGGGCGGGCGCGGACGCCGCGCCTCTTCAACATCGAGACGCCAGGTGTCGACGCGCTCTGGCGCGAGCGGCCCCGGCCACCGGGGCTGCGGCCGGACGAGCCATGGCTCAAGGTCAGCATCGGGCCGGTGATCGCCGCCGCAGGGCCACTCGGTTGCCGCTGACTACTGGAACTCCCACTTGGGGCACGCCTCAGTTCAATCCCATGTTGCCGCCACGGATGGCCATCGCCTGGATGGGGCACATCGAACAACGTGAGTCTTGTAGCGAGAAACCCGCGTCGCAAGACCTTCGCCCGCCTATTGCCAGCACTCGCCAATCATCCGTGCGCATCATGAGTAAATATGCGCGAGTTTAAAGTTAAGAATGTGCAAATCCCAGTTCAAGAATCGATCATTCGCGAGGCAACATCATGTCGGATTTGAGAAAATCAAATTTTGCCATTGACTCTAATGTTTCCTCAACCCCAAGGTACATGGCGAGTGACTGGGGAAGAGCACTCTTGCAGGTTCCACGGCCGGTTGGGAAGCGACGTGAAGCTTAGATCTCATGTCGTAGCGGCCTCATCTGGCGACAAGCCGCCGTTCGGCTAGCCGGAGGTCTTGCAACAGACGACTCGTGACCTCTCCGCCCAAGTCACAGCGGCAGACCGTCCTGCACCGCCTGAAAATCGGGCGGCAGTATTGCCCGGGCGTTCGGTCGGACAAGTTGCGTCGAGTGTAAGAGTTGAGTGTGCGTCATGTGGTGCCCGGGAATCCGTCCCCTGCTGCAACCTAAAGTCCCAACATCTCTTCTCGTCTCCTCGCCATCGCCGCTTTCGGCTGCTCAGTTCAGGCCGCGCGACGGCGCGCGCTGTCACCTCGACGGACACAACGATCCGATACCGCATCTCGCTCCGCATGCGAGAGGGTAAGCGATCAATCTACGGGGACTAGCCAATGGCACGAGAGGATCGACAGGAAGGGGATGGCTCATTCAAGAGCCTGCTCGACCGCCTCGACGAGATCATGCAGCAGGCCGACACGCCAGGGAATCGCGAGCGTCCCCGCGATCCGTCGAGCCCGCCGACCCAGTCGATGATCAATCTCACCCGGCCCGATCAACTGGAAGGCCGCCCCGCGCCTGCTGCCGCACCCCGTCCGGCCAGCACACGGGCCTCGAGCACGCCCCCCACTCCGCCGTCCACTCCCGACGGGATCATCGACCTGCAGTCCATCCTCGGCGCGCCCGCCGCCGCCCAAGCCGCCGCGCCCCAGGCTTCGGCGAAGACGCCGCGCCACGCATCCGCTCCCGACGACGAGGACTACACCCACCCGGCCTCGAGTCCGTTGGCCGTGCCATCCTCACAGCCGGCTGCGCCGACGAAGTGGTATCACCGCAGCCCCGTGCTGTTCGCCGTCGCCCTCGGCGTGAGCTTCGTGGTCTGCCTGCCGATCGCACTCTTCATCGCCTTCAAGCTGCAGGGCTCCACCGGCCTGGACGTGCCGGGCCCGGCGGCCAGCCCCACGGCGGTGGCACGCGCGCCGGCCATGCCAGCCGCCCCGATCAAGCCCGATCCCAAACTCGTGCGCCCCCCACAGCCGCTGCGCGAAAGCGAGCCGCCCACCGTGGCGCCCGAGCCGAAGGACCTTCCCAAGGTGCGCGCCGTGCCGACGCAGCGCGTCGTTCCGGTCGTTCCGCCGGCCGCGCCGGCCCCTGCGGCAGCACCCCCGGCTCCCGAGCCGCCGAAGGTCGCCGTCGAGCCGACGCCCGCGCCGAAGCAGCCGGCACCACCACCAAAGGCCGCGCCCGCGCCGACTCCAAAGGCCTTCGCCAAGGCAACCGCGGTGCCGCCGCCCCCGCAACTGCCCCGCATGACCATGCCGACCACGCACTCCCTCACGCAGGGAGGCCAGGTGCCGATTGGCGTGCTCATCACCCCGGCCGCCATGATGCCGCCAAAGGCCTGGCTGCGCATCTCCGGCACCGGCGCCAGCGTCACAGTGCCTGAGGGCCAACGGCAGGTCGACGGAGCCTGGTCAGTGCCCGCCGACCGGATCGCCGCGGCCCGCCTGCAAGCTGCCGATGCCCCGCCGGGCAAGACGCAGGTCACGGTCGAGCTCATGACCGCCGACGGCAAGCGCATCGCCGCCGCGACGTCCATCGTCACCATCGTTGCCCGCCCGGCAACCGCTGTCCGCAAGCTCTCCGAGGAGGAGGCCGGCGCCCTTATCCGGCGCGGCGAGGTGCTGTTCGGCCTCGGCGATATCGCCGGCGCCCGCCTGCTCTTCCAGCACGCCGCAGACGGCGGCAGCAGCCGAGGCGCGCTCGTGCTCGGGGAGACCTTCGACCCGAACATGCTGTCACGGCTCGGCGTCATCGGTGTCTCGCCCGATGTCGAGCAGGCACGCCGCTGGTACAAGCGCGCCGTCGACCTCGGTGCCTCGCAGGCGGGCGAACGACTGAAGGCGCTGGAAGCCCGCTAGGCGCTCCCTCGCGGCTTCTCGGGTGTCTGCCGCGCGCCTGTGCTTGCGCAGGCCGGCCTTCTCGACCGATCGCGCGTGGTGTCAAGCAGTAGGGTGCGATTCACGCTCTCGGTGGCGGCGCTCCGCGCCCCCATCTCGACCGA
>JAGRKR010000625.1 GCA_020442225.1 Hyphomicrobiaceae bacterium
CATGTGATGGACCAGCGCCCATGTGTAGCCGAACAGCACGATCTTGCCGGGGAGCGAGGCGAATATCGCGCTCACGAAGGCGAAGTAGGATGGCCCTGTCGCCGCTGCGATCAGCCACCAGGCCAGCAGCAGCGTGCCCGCATAAAGCGCGATGCCGGTGATGCGATGCACGATCGACATCACCATGTTGATCAGCGGCTTGTAGATCTGCAGGTGTGGTGAGAGCGGTCGTCGAACCGCGCGATTAGCCTCTGCCATTCCTCTAACCTCTCGGCGCCCCTCGGCCCGGCCGTGCGGCAGCGGGCCGAATATCAGATGTACCCCCAAGTCGAGCAGAGGATCGCGCGTCGCGCCTTGCCCGTAGCGTCAAGTCGGGCGTGCCGATCGATCACTCCGTTCGGAGCCGGAGCCAGGGCGGGAACGCGGGGTTGCTGGCCCGGTTCCCGGTCTCGGTCCGATCCGAAGTCGTCGAAAGGGTGCCGCAGCCGAACAGGAAAGGATTGCCAGACGACAGTCCGCCGACCGGCCGCGCACCGGTTCGCACAACCAACGGGTTTTAGCGTCTGGCGGCGGGTTTCGCAATGCACCATGGCGATCACTGAGCCATCAATTTCCGAGCGACGGGGCGCTCAGTCCATGGCGTTGATCATGGCGCGGGCAAGGGCGGAGCCGCTCTCGAAGGCATGTTCGGCGAGGCGGCCAAGGCACCAGTCGCCGGCAAGGCCGACCATGTGCAGGCTTGAGAACACGCAGGACTCGCCGAGCGATCGCTCGACCAGCCCATGGTTCCACAGATGGGCGGAAATCTGCCTGGGATGGCATTGGCTGAGACCGAGCAGGCGGGTCAGCTCCTCCCACAGCTCCTCGGCGACCAGATCGGGCTCGGCGTCGGATGTCTCGCGGCTCCAGGCCTGGCCCGCGTGAATGACGATCTGGTCGCCGCGCGAGCGCCGGCCCGGCTTCGTGCCGTTGCGCGCGGCCCAGCGGATGACCTCGGACATGTCGGAGAAGACGTCCTGATCGGGCAGGCAGGCCTCGTCCAGATTGACCATGACCGACCAGCAGGGCGCCATGCGGACATGCTGCAGAGGCTCGATCAGGAACTCCAGCCGCCCGAGCAGCAGGCGGGCATCGGGCGCGGGGACCGCGATCGCCACCGCGTGGAATGGCCCGGCAACCGTCTCGTCCTCGAACCAGATGTGCCAACCGCGATCCTGGCGCGCGATCGTGTGTACGGCCTTGCCGTTGTGGACGCGAACGCCTTCGACGAGCGGCCGCATGATGGCGCTCATGGCCGGGGTTCCGACGTACCACGGCAGGATCTGGCCGGCGACCTGGCCGGAGGCGGCCCGTGGCAGCCAGCGGGCCGCGTAGCCCGTGTCGGCCAGTTCGTCCAGGTAGGCTCGGAAACCCACGGATCGCGCGGTGAGATACTGAGCGCCATGGTCGAAGGAGGTCAGTCCAATGCGGGTCGTCGCGATGCGTCCGCCGATCAGCCGCTCACGGTCGAAAACCTCGACGTAATGGCCCGCCCGGCGCAACAGACGCGCGCAGGCAAGCCCCGCGAGACCGGCTCCTATGACGGCGGCCCTCCTGGTCAAATTCGCCCTCTCGGCCCCAATGGCGTCTCCCGCGGAGCCTGAGCCGGCTCGGCAAGTCGTCACTGCTGGCGCTAGTCAGATTTCGCGACTTCTCATCCTGGTTCGGAGATTTCAGGACAGGACTTCCCTGGAGCAATAACCCGGGCACCGTCACTTCTAGGTTAATATGCGGCTTCCGTGCACGAATTGCCGTCGGACAATCCGACTCCAGCATAAACGCCGGGAGAGCGGTATCGGCGCGGTCGGCGCCTGCAACTCGGCCGCAGGCCCTGCGCGTGTTGGGCGGCGGCCAGCGGTCGGGGCCGGGCGGAACTCAGCGCGGGAGCAGGACCCAGGCGTCGAGATCGAGGATGACGTCCTCGGCATAGGTCTGCTTTTCGCCGGCGGCCATCAGCGGATGATCGGCACAGGGCCGGTTCTTCGTGGCGATCATCCGCAGCCGCAGGGCGCCGACGTCGCTGCGGCCCGGGATCTCCGCGCGCTCCGTCACCTCGCTCCAGGCATAGACGGTATCGCCGGCAAAGCACGGCGCCACGTGGCGGCCGGCATTGATGGCGGCCACATGAAACGCATTGGCCAAGCCGTTGAACGACAGCGCCCGGGCCAGCGAGATCACGACGCCTCCGTAGACGAGGCGGCGTCCGAGCCGGTCGGCTCCCTGCACGTGCTGGTTGAAGTGGACCTTGGCGGTGTTCTGGTAGAGCCGGGTCGCCAACTGGTGCTCGGCCTCCTCGAGCGTCATGCCGTCGACGTGGTCGATGCGCTCGCCGGCGTCGTAGTCCTGCCAGCGGAATGCGGAGCCGGCGAGCGCCATGTCGTAACGGGAGGTCGCGATCTCCGGAACGGCCGTGCCGAGGTCGCTCGGGTCGACCCTGGCGGCCAGCACCGGCACCAGGGCTTCAGGCGCTGGCGAGGCGGCATCGCGCTTTCGCACCATCACCCAGCGGACGTATTCGAGAACCACCTCTCCGCGTTGGTTGCGGCCGGTCGATTTGAGGTAGACGACGCCCGACGTCCTGTTGGAGTTCTCCCGCAGGCCGATGATTTCCGATGTCGCGGACAGCGTATCGCCGGGGAAGACAGGCTTCAGAAACCGGCATTCGGCATAGCCGAGATTGGCGACCGCATTGAGCGAGATGTCGGGCACGGTCTTGCCGAAGACGACGTGGAAGACCAGGAGATCGTCGACCGGCGCCTGGGGATAGCCGATCGCCTGGGCGAAGGCCGTCGACGACTGCACGGCGCAACGGTTGCCATAGAGCGCGGTGTAGAGGG
>JAGRKR010000626.1 GCA_020442225.1 Hyphomicrobiaceae bacterium
CGAAAACGGCTCCTGACCTGCACAAACGTCTTTCGGCGTCTGTCAGCGTCAGGGGTCGTTTTTCGTTGTTCTGCGGCCCCACCGCGGCCCCAGCGTCTTTCCTCTGTGGCCGGCTCGTGCTGCGCACCTAGGGAGCATGAGCATCTCCGTCCACTCCCCCGACGAGCTGATCGCGGCCATCCCGCACATGCTCGGCTTCAAGCCACAAGAGTCGATCGTCCTCCTCCCGATCCGCTCCGACCTCCCCACCGCCCGCATCGACCTCCCGGCCACCCCTCGTGCCGAAGAGCTGGCGTGGCACTCGATCCGCGAGGGAATGGCTCGCTATGCCGGGCCGGGCGCTGCCGTCGGCATCGTCTGCTTCACTGTCGACCGGGAGCGGGCCGACCTTGCGGGCCGCGAGTTCGCAGAACGGTTCAGCACCATCGGCATCGACACCCTCCTCCTGCTGTGGGCCGATGAAACCCGCTGGGCCGACCTCGTCACCGGGGACATGGGCCCACAGACCGGCGCCGCGCGCGAGCGTGTCGCCACCATGACCGTCCTCGCCGGTCGACCGCAGCCAGCGGCCACCCGCGACTCGCTCGCCCAATCCCTCGTTGGCAACCGAGACCCCGTGGCGAGGTTGCTGACGGAGACCCGCGCCAACACCACTGAGAGGACCGTCCAGACAGAGGGACGCTGGGCCGTGAGCCTTGTGCAGCAGTTCCATCGCGATGGCGTGCGCCTGGACGATGCGGACGCCGCCAGGCTCCTCGTAGCCGTCGAAGCCGTCCCGATCCGCGACCAGCTCTGGCTCGCCATGACCCGAGGCAACGCTGTCTCACACGTCGCCCTGTGGACCGACATGACCAAACGCGCACCCGATGAGGTGCGTACGGCCCCCGCATCTCTGTTGGCCTTCGGAAGCTGGCTCAGCGGGGATGGCGCCATGGCCTGGTGCGCACTCGATCAGGTGCCGGAAGGGAAGCCCTACGCCCTCGCGAACCTCGTCGCTGCGGCCATCGAGAGCGGGATGCACCCGCGAGAATGGGAAGCCGCGAAATCCATGCCGGAGCACGACATGGACCTTGCCGCCGCGCCTGTCCGGAGCCCGAGCATGCAACTCGGTTCCGTTCGTCCCGCGCACGAGTTGTGAGGCGAGTCCGTGAAGGTCATCTACTCGGGCCGAGAATCGGTCAGTCGTCTTGAGCGCCTGTTCGCACGCGTACTCGGCGGCCACAGACCCCCGCAGCGCCCACAGCCTCGTGTCGACCTGGTGTACGTCGAGTCCGTCGAGTTCAGGCAGGCTTGAATCGCGACGCCAACGCTTCGCGGGTCGCCATCACGTCAAGGTCCCCTGCATCCTCAGTAAGGATCTTCGCGAGGCGCTTCGGCCAGAGCACGTGAATGTCTCTGACGGTGAAGGAACCGCCGATGAGCGGCCAGTCCGCATCCACGAAACAGAGCACGCCGGTGACGGGGAGATCGCCGACAACATCGCGAACGAGGTCGACCTGCTTGAGGACACCGTCGACGAGCTTGGTGCAGTCGCGACGACCAACCAGCACCTTCTCGACGCGAGGCCGCAGAAGGCCGCCCTCGACTTTCAGCTCTGGTCTGCCCTTGTACCGCTTGGCATCGATCACCCAGACACCCGCGGCTGTGACGGCGATGTGGTCGATGTTGGCCTTTGTGGCGGGGATGCGTCGGTCGTGCAGGACTGCGATCGACTCCGAGACGAGGGAGTCGAGACGAGCACCCAAGCGCTCCTCCCCGACAGCGCCAGTCGCCCACGCCTTCGTACTCTGCTTCTCGTCCGACAGGGCGACTGCGACGCCGCCGAACTTGCCCCACTTCTGACGCAGGCGCTCCTCGTCCTTGGCTTTGCGCCTCTTGTATTCACGCCGGGCGGATGATCCGGCCACGCCGCCGTCATCGACAACAACGAGAGGCGCGGGCGCCTCGGCGGCTACCTGCGCCTCAGTCAGCACAGGGCACTCCACGCAGCGAACGGTCTTGGTCGAGCGTTCGTAGATCGCTTCCTCCCGGGCGGGCAGG
>JAGRKR010000627.1 GCA_020442225.1 Hyphomicrobiaceae bacterium
TCCACGATGCGAATGCCCGCGAGGGGCCCGCGGGACGTCGTTGCGCTGCTCATGCGAGAAAGTCCCCTGCTCTCGGCCTCACGCCTGCCCCGGCGCGAGCCCATGCGATACACGTCGCCTGCACCGACGATCTCAAGTCCCGACAGCCCTGGCCCCACCGGTCATGATGGCCGCGCTCTCCCTCACCGCCTGCCGCGCCCGCTCGGCCAGAGCCTCGACAGACGCACTGCTGATCGGGTGCTCGATCATGACGAATGGATGCCCTTCCGCGCCAAGAACCCGAGCCATAAGCTCGGCCGCGCTCTCGAACTGCGTCGTCATGATCCCGACGGAGGGGATGCCCAGACGCTCACCGATCACCGCGTCGTGCAAACTGCACGATGAGCAACTTCCTCAATCGCCGACGCCGGTGATGATGGCGTGCCACTTCGCGGCCTCCTTGAGCAACTCGGGCTCCACGGGCGCGCTGTAGTTGTATTTCGTCAGTCGCACCACGCTCGCCACGCGGTAGCGGCCCTTGAGCTCGGCCTCGATGGCATCGAAGAACGGCTTCGTCGACTTCTTGCCGTTCGAGATGATCGCCACCGTCGCACCGTCGAGGGCGGCGAGGCGCGGGGCCGCGACGAACGCCCTGCTGTCGGCCTCGTGCGTGGGGTCAAGGAACCTGATCGTCATTTCGTCTCGCTCTCTGCCTGCACCGACGTCATGCCCTTCAGCCACAGTCGACGCAGGCGCCGATGGCCACGGTCACGGCTCTGCTCTTCGGCCCGAACCACGGCGGGATGACCGCGCCGAAGCCGCCGGCCGGCCCGCCAGCGGCGATCACCAGCAGATCGTCGGCAGCGGGCAGCGCCTGATAGACCTTGTCGGGCTTGTCGCCGACGACCGACCCCTTGCCGCACGCCGCCCACTCTCTGCGCGTCACGCGGGCATGGTCGAAGACGTAGCGACGGATGTCCGCCTTGCTCCAGCCGGCGGCCGCGAAGTGCGTGCGCAGTTGCGGGGGCAGCACGATGGCGTAGTTGCCGGGCCAGATCGAGTAATTGAGCATGTTGGCGCGGATCTCGGCGACGAAGGTGTCGAGGATCTCCTCTGGCCGGGTCGTCCATTCGTTCATGAGCTGGCGCGGCGCGCCCGCCGCCATCACCGTGACGGCCGAGAGCCCCGTCGGAATGCCCCGCTCCTCGCAGAGCGGCAGCCACGGCGAGTTGGCCTCGTCCTCGGCAAGGCAGTAACTGATCTTGCCCGGATGACCGAGCGTCGCACGGTCGGCGGCGCCGGGCCGCACATCGAGCAGGTTGTAGAGGGTCAGCCGCACCGCGCGACCGATCGCGGTCGAGGCGCGGTCGCTGGCGGCCAGGGCATTGAATGTCCCGTCCATGCCCGTCTCGTCGCGGATCGGTCCATTGACGACGATCAGGATTGCGCAGCCCCCTGTGCTCGCCGTCGCACCATGCAGCAGGAACGGCTCCTGCAGCATGGCCGTGAATGCCGCCACGACCACCGGAAAATGCATCGGCAGGCACCCGGCCATGACGGCGTTGATCGCCAGCTTCTCCGCGGTAATGGCGCGCTCGCGTACCGGCTCGATGCCGACGAGATGATCGGGCGCCATCGCCACCCACTCGAGACAGGCGCGGACCGCCGCCTCGGTCGGAGGCACGATCGGCAGCCCGTCGGTCCACTTGCGGGCGTGGAAGAACTCCTGCACGGCGGCGAAGTCATCCGCCGTATAACTCTTCGATGAAAGGTTCATGGCGCGTCGATCGAAGGCTGATGTCCACGGTCCTGCCAGAGGGGCCCCAGACCTTGCGTCACGAGCGAGAGCGGCATGGTGGCAGTTCGCGGCAGGCTCGACGTCAGGCTAGTCGCTGCTGCCGGATTTGACAACGGTCCCCGCCGCACGCGATCGCCGCTCAGTGCTCCGAATGGCCGGCGACCCTCGAGCCCCGCAGCTTGCGCTTGTGCTCGGGCTCGACGTGTATCGTCGTGATGGCCCCGTCGATCGCCGCGGCAATGGCCGTCTCCAGGCGATCGCAGATGCCGTGAGATTGCGCGACCGACATCTGCCCGTCGACGACGAG
>JAGRKR010000628.1:0-191 GCA_020442225.1 Hyphomicrobiaceae bacterium
GTCATGAGGACGCGCCCGATCTTGTTCAGCACCGGAGCGATGGCCTCCTCGCGAAAGCGAGGCGGATAGGCGGCGTACTCGTGGAGCCAGAAGGCCCGCACGACCGGGTCGGTGACATGACCCAGGCATCCCGCGCGAAAGACTTCGTCCTGCAGCAGGCGGGGGAGATGGAGCAGGGTCGCATGCGGCAC
>JAGRKR010000628.1:228-2759 GCA_020442225.1 Hyphomicrobiaceae bacterium
GGCCCCCAGAAGTCCGGCCAGATGGCGCGGAAGGCACTCACGACCTCATCGGCAACCAGGGGCCGGTCATCCTCCGGAACCTGGGCCAGGAGGTTGAGCCCCACAGGCCGCGCGAGATCGGCGGGCTCGAAGTAGACGAGGTGATCACCGCGCCGCGTCGGCAACAGGCCGACCGCCGCCTCGGCGAGGTCGCCGTGGGGATCGAGCAGCGCACAGCCGCGGCCCGTGGCGAGATCCTGCGCCAGCATGTTGAGCAGCAGCGTCGACTTGCCGGTGCCGGTCTGGCCGATGACGTAGAGATGCCGTGCGCGGGCCACAGGCGAAAGGCCGAGCGCATAGCCGTTGCGTGTGCCGACATAGATCTGGTTGTGAACATTGAGCTCGCTCATGGTCTGAAGCGAGCCACGGCATCGCTCGGCCCTCCTGCACGGGGAGGGTCTGTGGCGCGTCTGTGCGAGGCTTGACAGCCTCACGCGCGGCGGGATCGGGCGGAGCCTCCGGCCTCTGCCTTGGGCCCGGCTCCGTTCGTCCGTCCCACCCGCTTACCGGGGCTCGATTCGGCTCGTGATGAACGAGGGACAACTCAATTGTAGCAGATGGGGCGGGGACGAGACGAAGACGCTGGTCGCAGCAGCTCGATCCCTATTGCTGAAATCCATCGGTATCTTCACGGCGTAAACGGCGCTGTCGTCGAGCGAGCCCGCTGTCGGAAGGATCGCGTCGGCGTTCTCAGTTCGCACCTGATCGGCGGGTTCCCAATGTTGAGCAGAACAGTCGCCCGTCATCCTGCTGACTCGGTGCCATTTCGCATCTGTGGAGCCCATGTCATAATTGCGTCCGCGTCACGACTGATCGCAGGGCAAGACACGCCAGAAGTGAGCTGGCGACAACGCGACCCGGTCATTCATGCGCTGCAGCCTCACCACTCACCGAAGGTCGGAACGCCGACGATCCGACCAGCGCCGCCGATGGCGCCGGTCTATTTGGCTGCCGCGACGTCGCCGCTACGGTCGGGCGGCTGCATCCGCCCGCGTCCTCCCCGGACGAATGTGGCTGCGGTCGATATGAGCGACGGCTGGTCGCCAATGGCGCCAACAGAGAGGAGGCCACCTGATGGGCCTGCGTTTCATCTTCATGCTCACCCGCAACGACCGCACCGTCGAGGACGCGGCGGACCATCTCGACATAGCCCTGTCGCTCGGCGTGCGCCATGTGGGCTTCAAAGATATCGGCCTTCCGGTCAAAGACCAGAGGGCCCTCAACGCGGCGATCAAGGCCAAGCGGGCGACCTCCTATCTCGAAGTCGTCTCGCTGGATCGCGACAGCGAAATGGCCTCGGCAAGGGCCGCCGTCGAGATCGGCGTGGACATCCTTCTCGGCGGCACGCGCGTAAAAGACGTACTTCCGATCCTCCGGGGCACGGGCATCCACTACTATCCCTTCCCCGGCAAGATCGTCGGCCATCCCAACGTGCTGGAGGGTTCGGTCGAGGAGATCGCGGCAAGTGCGGCGTCTCTCGCCGCGCTTGAGGGCGTTCACGGGCTGGACTTGCTGGCTTACCGATCCCGGCTGCCCGATATCCCAGCTCTTATCTCTGCCGTCTGCAAGGCGGCGGGTAAGCCGGTGATCGTCGCGGGCTCCATAGCAACCAAGGACCGCATTGCCGTCGTCCGCAACGCCGGCGCCGCGGGCTTTACGATCGGGACCGCCGCGCTCGACGGCGAGTATCCGGCGGCGAAAGACGGTCTGGAAGCGCAGCTCTCTGCGATCGTGCGCGACGTGGCCGATCTGAATGGTCACCTCTCGCCGTTCGGCAAGAGAAGCCTCGATAACGCCTTCGGGACCTTCGACGAGACCTGGTCGCCGCGCGCTGTGGGGCAGGTCAACGACATGCAGATCAAGCTCGCGAAGTTCGCAGGTTCCTCCGATTGGCATTTCCATAAGCGGGAGGATGAGCTGTTCCTCGTCCACAAAGGTACGCTCCTCATGCGGTTCCGCGACCGCGAGGAAGTCGTCGAGGAAGGTGAGTTCATCGTCGTGCCTCACGGAGTCGAGCATTGCCCCGTAGCGCTGACCGAGACGTGCGAGGTCGTTGTTCTTGGCGCCGCTTCGACTTCGATCTGAACATGAGCATTCGTCTGCAACCATCATCGACCGCGAGGGCCGGTGGAGAACGGGCAATGAGCAGACGCGACGCGACACTCAGTCCCCCTGGCGAGCCTATCAGCGCAAGCTAACGAGCCAGCGGCCAAAATGGGTCCCACTCGCTTGCCCCGCCCCGCGTCGGCCGGGCGGAGCCGGCCGACTTCGACCCAAAACCCGATCGAGACTCGATTGAGTAATTTTCAGGAACGAGCTGATCTCGCGGGGACAAGACGTCGATAGGGCAAGGCCGTCGCAGGATGCTCAAGGACATGAGCGCTGACGGCCGCAGTGGGGCAGTCGTCTCTTGGAGGGACGAGTGACCCAAGACCCATTTTGGGTCGAAGTCGGGCGGCACGCCCGACGCGGGGCGGATCAAATATCGTGGT
>JAGRKR010000629.1 GCA_020442225.1 Hyphomicrobiaceae bacterium
TTCGGCGTGGTCGCAGCGCAGGCGGCGCTGCGCGAGCGAGAGACGACCGGCAAGGGCCAGCGCGTCTCGAGCGCGCTCTTCGAAAGTGCTGCCTTCCTCGTCGCCACGCACATGGCAGGCTTCGCGGCTACCGGCGAGGAGCCGCCACCGATGCCGGCACGGCGCGGCGCCTGGGCGATCTACGAGGTGTTCCAGGGCTCGGACGGCGGCGAGCTGTTCATCGGCGTGACCAGCGACCAGCAATGGGAGCGCTTCACGGCCGAGCTCGGCTTCGCCGACCTCGCAGCCGATCCGCGGCTCGCCACCAACCGGTCACGCTCCGAGCAGCGCCCCTGGTTGATCCCGGAGCTGAAACAGCGGCTCGGCCGACTGACGCGCAAAGAGCTGGAGAGCGCCTGCGAGCGGGCAAGCGTGTCCTGGGCGCCGGTGGGCAAGCCCGCCGATCTCTTCGCCGACGCGCATCTGCTGGCGACTGGCGGCCTGCTCGATGTCGTCGTCTCGCAGACTGGCGGCGCGGACGGCAGGGCCTTCGGGTTGCCGGCGCTGCCGATCGAGTTCGGCGACACCCGCGAGCGGGCCGGCCTCAAGCGGCAGCCGCCGCGACTCGGCGAGCACAACCGCGAGGTGCTCGGCGCGGCCGGATTTGCAGGCCCGGAGATCGCCGACCTCTACGCGCGCAGGATCGTCGTCGACGCGCTCGCCTGATCACGAGGCCCGCGCGCGCATCTGGAGCACTGCGTTCAACTGCACGATGAGGATGGCGGCGAGGATGGCCGCTGCGCCCACCAGGCCGCTGGCCGTCAGGCGATCGGCGAAGAAGTAGGCGCCCGCCGCGGCGGCGAACACCGTCTCCGCGCTCATCAGGATGGCCGCATCCGCAGGCGGCGTATGACGCAACGCCACGACCATCAGCGTGAAGGCCACCGCGCTGGAGAGCAGCCCCGTATAGAGGATCGAGGGGAGCGCCCGTTGCAGGGCGTCCAGACTGATGGTCTCGACGGCCAGGGCCGCGACCAGAGCCAGCGCCGCCACGACGGCAAACTGCCCGCAGGTGATGGCGAGTGGGCGTTCCAGCCGCGCGGCCTTGCTGACGATCAGTATGTGTGCGGCCCAGAACACGGCCGAGATCAGCGCCAGCAGATCGCCGATCGACGGGGTCGCCAGCAGGCCGCCGCCGAGCAGCCACGCCCCGGCGAGCGACAGCGATACGGCCAGCCAGATCATGCGGTGCGGACGCTCGCCGCGGAGCAGCCAGAGCAGCAGCGGTACGAACACGATGTAGAGCGCGGTCAGGAAGCCGACGTTCGTGACGGTGGCGGTGACGAGCCCGACCTGCTGGAATGCCCCGCCGAGGAAGAAGGCAAGCCCGGCCATCGCCATGATCGAGCCGAGGCCGGGACTATCGCGGCGCGGCGCGCTCACCGCCGCCCGACGCCTAGCCTCGAGCAGCGCCAGAGGTGCGAGCGCCATGGCCGCCAGAAGCGAGCGCGCCGCCACGAAAGTGAACGGGCCAACCGCCTCCATCGCCCATTTCTGGAAGACGAAGGCGACGCCCCAGATGAGCGCGAGCAAGAGGATGACGAGGTCGGCAAGGATGCGGGCCATGGGCTGCTCAGGTGCTCCAGCGCGTCGGCGATAGCAGCCGCGACCGACCTCTTAGGTCCCGTGTGAGCATATGCAATACCCCACGAAACAGCCACAATCCATTGATAACCCATAAACTCATCAAATGAATTACGTACAATTGCAACGCGCGTTGTTGCAGCGCAACAGAAATTGGAGGGGAGCGATGCTAAGGTCCCCGCATGCGCTGATGCGCTTTCGAGGAGCCTGCGGACTGGCTCCGAGTGGAAATGCAGGAGAGTGCTCAATGAGACGGATGATCTTGGCTCTGGCGCTGGCAGTCAGCGTCTCGGGGACCGCCGCGGCCGCGGATCTCGGCGGTGCGCCGCCGCCATTGCGCGACGAGCCGGTCTACGCCGGACCGGGCTTCACCTGGACGGGCCTCTACGCGGGCGTTCAGATCGGCGGCGCCTGGGGCGGCTCCAGCGTCAATGACGGCTCCGGCTTCACGCCGTCCTGGGACCACGACGGCTGGTTCGGCGGCGGTTTCGTCGGCTTCAACTTCCAGACCGGCCCGCTCGTGCTCGGCCTCGAGGCCGATTGGAACGCAGCCGACATCAGTGGCGGTCGCGGCAACGTCGGCTTCATCGGCAACACGGTGAGCTCCAGCATCGATTCCTTCGGCTCCTTCCGCGGCCGGTTGGGCTTCGCCGCCAATCGCTGGCTCTTCTTCGTGACCGGCGGCTACTCGTGGGCCGACGCGAACCACGCCCAGTTCTCGCCGATCGTGGGGTTCACCGGCTCGGCCGGCAAGACGCTCGACGGCTGGACGGTCGGCGGCGGCCTCGAATACGCGTTCTCGAGCAATCTCGTCGGACGCATCGAGTACCGCCACTACGAATGGGACGGCGGACGCCTCGCCATGCCTGCGCCCTACACGTCGCGCTCGCTCGATCTCGACCTCGACACGGTCACAGTCGGCCTGTCCTGGAAGTTCTGAGCCAGTCTGGAGCGGCACGCCTTGGATGCACGAAGCCCGTCGGTGGCGACACTGGCGGGCTTCGTGCGTCTGGCCCCTATTGACGGCTGGCGTGCCGGGGAGGACCATCTCCGCAAAATCCAGACCAGGAGTGGAGCATGCGCAACGACCCGATCACGGTGGAGCCAGTCGCCGGCGCCCTCGGCGCCGAGGTAGGCGGCATCGACCTCGCCCAGCTCGACGCGGCGGCCGTCAGCCGGCTCAGGGAGGCCTTCCTCGAGCATCAGGTCTTGTTCTTCCGAAACCAGGATCTGTCGCCCGAGGCCTACGTCGCCTTCGCGAGCCGCTTCGGCCGCCCGGTCGAGTACCCGTTCGCCAAGGGCGTCCCGGGCTTCCCTGTGATCACCGAGATCATCCGCGAGCCCGACCAGAAGACGACATTCGGCGGCTACTGGCACTCCGACACGACGTATAAGACCGAGCCACCGAAGAGCACGATGCTCTATTGCTTGGAGACGCCGAAGGCCGGCGGCGACACCGCCTTCGCGAACATGTATCGCGCCTATGAGACGCTTTCGCCGGGCATGCGCCGCCTGCTCGACGGCCTCCAGGCTGTCTCGAGCTCCAAGCGCTCGACCTCGCGCAGCGTCCACCTGTCGACGGGCTCGATGCAGGCGAACGAAAAGGCTCCCGACTCGCTCCAGGCGGAGCACCCCGTCGTGCGCACGCATCCCGAGACCGGCCGCAAAGCCCTCTTCATCAATCCCACGCACACCACCCGCTTCGTGGACATGACCGAGGCCGAAAGCCGGCCCTTGCTCGAGTTCCTTTTCCAGCACGCCCAGATGCCCGAGTTCACCTGCCGCTTCCGCTGGGCGCCCGGCTCGGTCGCGATCTGGGACAACCGTTGCACCTGGCACAAGGCCATCGCCGATTATGACGGCCACCGCCGCGTCATGCGGCGCATCACCATTGCGGGCGACCGGCCCGCCTGATCCCGCCGTCAGCGCCCATCGTCGACCACGCAATCCCCCTCCGGAGCCCCCATGGCACCTCATGTCGTAGGCGCCGGCCCATGGGCCTATGCCCTGCCGGTCTTGCTGCTCGTTTGCTCGAACGTCTTCATGACGCTGGCCTGGTACGGTCACCTTCGCTACAAGGCCGCGCCGATCGCGATCGTGGTTCTGGTCGCCTGGGGCATCGCGTTCATCGAGTACTGCCTCGCCGTGCCGGCCAACCGCTACGGTCACGCGGTCTACTCGGCCGCCGAGCTGAAGACGATCCAGGAGGTCGTGACGCTGGTGGTGTTCGCGGTCTTCTCGGTCGTCTATCTCCACGAGGCCCTGACCTGGCGCCATCTCGCCGGCTTCGCCTGCATCGCCTTCGGCGCCTTCCTGGTCTTCTCGGCCAGGGTCGCTTCAGGCTAGAACTCGGCCTCGCAGGTCCGACAACCGCACGGGGAGAGACGATCATGGCCAGTGGAGCGACCGCACTCGTCACCGGCGCCAACCGCGGCATCGGCCTCGAGGTCGTGCGCCAGCTCGCTACAGCCGGGGTGCGCGTCGCCCTCGGCGCCCGCAGCATCGACAAGGGACGCGCAGCGGCCGCACGCCTGAGCGCAGCCGGGCTCGATGTCGTGGCGGTGGCGCTCGACGTCACCTCGAGCGAGCAGGTGTCGTCGGCCGTCGCCGAGGTCGCCAACCGGTTCGGCAGGCTCGATATCCTCGTCAACAATGCCGGCATCATGATCGACGGCACATCCGGCGGCGATGGCACCGCCGCGTCGCTCCGCGAGGATGTGCTCGCGCGCACCTTCGACGTGAACACATACGGAGCCCTCCGGGTCTCCCAGGCGGTGGCCCCGATCATGCGCGCCCGGCGCTACGGGCGCATCGTCAACGTCTCGTCCGGGCTCTCGCAGCTCTCGCGCATGGGCGGTGGCTATGCCGCGTATCGCATGTCCAAGGTCGCGCTCAACGCCATGACGCGCGTGCTCGCCGCCGAGCTCGCTCCCTCGGGGATCAAGGTCAACGTCATGAGCCCCGGCTGGGTCCGCACGGACATGGGCGGGGCCGGCGCGCCGCGCTCTGTCGCGGAGGGCGCCGACACCATCGTCTGGCTGGCGACCCTGCCCGAGGACGGCCCGAACGGCGGCTTCTTCGAGGATCGCAAGCCGATGGACTGGTAGACTGACGATCGTCAGAACCTGAGAGACGGCGGGTCAAAGCCCGCGGACCAGTGTCCCGACCATCAGAACGAGATACGCCGACATCGCCAGCCAGTATTCCTGATGCGGGAGATAGATGGGGATGTGAACGAAGCCCAGTCGGCTCACCAGCGCCAGCCCGGCCAGCACCA
>JAGRKR010000630.1 GCA_020442225.1 Hyphomicrobiaceae bacterium
CGCGGCCTGCGCCACGTTCTACAGCCGCGCCGGACCTTGTGATCGCACGGTTGACACCGCCGAGGCCGAGGCGCGCAAAGCATCACGGCGGCCGATCGAGGTCTCGATCGGCCGCCGTGACGATCATTCGGACTATGCCAAGCTCAGCGCGGGGGCGCCAGGACGATCGGCTGGTCGGCGCGCGCCACCGAGGCTCCCCAGGGGGACGGCTTGGCGGCGGTCGCCACCGGCTTGGCCGAGCCGCGCAGTGGCGGACGAGGGGCTGCGGCAAGCGCCGTAGAAGGAGCCGGCAGGCCGGTCGGCGCCGACTTCGGCGGCAACTGCACCATCTGTCGGATCTGGGCCACGCTCTCCTCTGCCCGCTGGGGCGCCAAATCCATGGAAGCTACGGTCTTGGCCTCGTCGTAGCGGCCCTGCAGGCCGAGCACGAGCGCGAGGTTCTGGCGGATGCGCGCGGGTCCGCCGGGCATGGCGATGGCGCGACGCAGCAGCGGCTCCGCCTTTTCGGGCTGACCGTCGGCGACATAGGCCATGGCGAGGTTGTTCAGCACGGTCGGCTTGTCCGGCGCGATCGCGGCGGCGCGCTCGAAGAAGGGCAGCGCCTGCTTATGCCTTCCGGTCTTGCCGAGAACTGCGCCGCGCGCCGAGAGAATTCGCCAGTCGGGCCGCGTCGGATCGTCGGCCAGGGCCAGCAGACGCTCGGCCACGGAGTGCTGGCCGAACTCGAGCGCCAAACGGCCGTACTCGCCCGCCAGCTCGCGGTCGTTGCCGTTGAAGGTCGCCGCCTGCTGCAACACCGCGAGCGCTTGCTGCTTGTAGCCCAACGCCTTGAGATTGCGGGCGTAGTTTATAGCCACCTTGGCGTTCGTCGGGTACTTCGCGAATTCCTTGCCCCAATGCTCGGTGGCCCGCTCCAACTCGTTCTGAGGCGTCGTCGGCTTCGCCGCGGGCGTCTCCCGTGGCCCCGAGAGACCCGCCAAATTGCCGGGCGTGCCGCCCATTTGGGCGCAGGCGCCGAGCATCAGGCTCGATGCGATCACGCCAATGAAGCCAATACCGCGAATTGCCCGCTGACAACGCATAGCCTGCCTACCGGTCACCATCTTCCACCCCTCGCCCGTGAGGGCGCTCGTGTGCTCAATCGAGTGTCAGTTTCCGGCACAGGTCTCAATAAACCATTAAGTGTGACCAACTCGCCACGCGCGCCCCCGCCCAACCGAGCGAATCACGGCAAGGAGGCTGCGGGATCATCGCGCTGCTCAATTGTGTTTTGGGTCCGGCGCTGCCATTAATGGGCTCGGCCGGCCCGAGTCTCCCGACAGGCCCCGATCGATCGTCGACGCCCCCGCGTCCGCGCTCAACACGAACCGAGAATCATGAACTGAGTCATGATTTTATGATGCGGCCGGATACTCGTGATCGCCAGCTCGGGTAGGTCGGGGCGCCCGGCGCAGACAAGCCAATATCCCGCCACGAGGACACATGACAGGCGTAGCGAAGCCAGCAGACCTGCTCTTGCCAAGCCAGAGCGCCGAGCCGTCCATCCCGATCCGCTTCGTGCGCAAATCGGCCGCCGCCAGCGACCTGTCAGAGCTGACAAGCGAGCACCGCGCCTGGCTGGATGCGACGGGCTTTCGCCCGGCATCGCGCAGGGTCGCCCTGCTGCCGGACAGCCAGGGCGGCATCGCCGCCGTCATCGTCGGCGTCGACGATACGATGATCGGCACGGGGCCGGACCCGGCCGCCTTGGAGGTCGGGCATCTCCCGGTGCTGCTGCCCTCGGGCACCTATCACCTGGAGACGCCGCCGGCCAACCCGTCGCTCGCCAGCATCGCCTGGGGTCTCGGCGCCTACCGCTTCACGCGCTATCTGTCCGAGCCGAGTACGAAGACGGTGCGGCTGCGGCTGCCCGCCGACGTCGATCGCGACGAGGTTATGGCGAGCGTCGAGGCGGTCTGGCTCGGCCGCGATCTGATCAATACGCCTGCGAGCGACCTCGGTCCGGCGGAGCTGGAGGCGGCCACGCGCGCGCTCGCCGAGCGCCACGGCGCCACCGTCTCGTCCATCGTCGGCGAGGACCTGCTCAAACAGAATTTCCCGATGATCCATGCCGTCGGACGCGCCAGCACGCGCGCACCCCGCCTGATCGACCTGAGCTGGGGACGGAGCAACGCGCCGAAAGTGACCGTGATCGGCAAAGGCATCTGCTTCGACACCGGCGGCCTCGACATCAAGCCGGCCAGCAGCATGCTGCTCATGAAGAAGGACATGGGCGGCGCGGCGGCTGCGCTCGCGCTCGGCCACATGATCATGGCCGCCAACCTCGACGTCCGGCTGCGCATCCTCGTCGCCGCCGCCGAGAACTCCATATCCGGCAATGCATTCCGCCCCGGCGACATCCTGCAGAGCCGCGCCGGCCTCACCGTCGAGATCGGCAATACC
>JAGRKR010000631.1 GCA_020442225.1 Hyphomicrobiaceae bacterium
AGCGGGCGCCCCCGGACCCGCGGCCGGCGTCGGCAGGGGTGCGCCGCGGCGGGCGATGCACTATCGTTGCCGCACGCGAGAAACACCGGATGGCGGAGGACGGAATGAAGAGCGGTCTCGTTGCAGGTCTCATGGCGCTCGTGGCGATGGCCGGCCCGGCCGGCGCTGCCGATGCCGCTGCGGTCAAGGCCGCCTGCGCCAAGAGCACGAGCTGGTCGGCGGCGGCGTGCGAGTGCCTCGCCAAGCGATCGGCCTCGCTGTCGCCGGTGCAGCGCGACTACGTCGTCGCGGCGCTGAGCGAGGACACCGCCGCCGGCGAGAAGGCCCAGGCGGCGCTGTCGGTGACGGAGTTCGCCGACGTCAGCACCTTCATGGTCAACGGCCTGACCGACTGCGGAAACGAGTGAGGCGGGGGCGCGGCCGGGAACGGATCCGGGTCGGCGTCAGACTTGTCACGCACGGGACCACCGTCCGGTCTTCCGTCGGCGAGCGAACCGAGGCCTTGCGATGAACGAGGAAGAATATTTCGGCGACGCGGCGAAAGTCGCGCTGATGCGCCGGTCCCGGGCCTTGCACGAATTGCTGAAGGACGATCCGCGCTTTTCCTACTATGGGCGCGTCGTCGCCCTCACCGGTCCGACCGCAGACATGCTGCCGGCGATGATGGCCCTGGCCCGGATGCAGGGCGCCGGGGTCTGCTACTACTTTCCCAAGAGCGATGCAGACGGTCTCTTTGCCACCCTCCAAGCGGCCGGCTTCACCTGGGACCGTCACGAGCACTATCGCGGCGGCGAGGCGGCGTATGGGCTCGCGCAGGCGCTGCTGGCTGCCCATGCGATGCCGGCCGATCTCACGGTGACGGTGCTGGATGCGCACAGCCCGATCGACCTCGTGCGGGCGACGGCGGAACTCTGCGAGGCCTGCGAGGTGATGCCGGTGCCGGGTGCCGTCATGCGCGGGCTCAGGCGGCAGGGCATCTGCCTGGTCGCGACCGACGGCGACGGGCGCCCGGCGGCGACGGCCGCGTCCTTCGTCCTGCATCACCCGGCAAGCCCGCGCGCCACGGACGTCTTCTGGGGGATGCTGGCGACGCGGCAGGACCGGCGCGGGGAGAAGATCGCGCTCCTGCTCGGGGCACAGGCGATCGTGCATATGTGGGAGCGGCACGGGGCGCGCGGCTTCATGACCGGGGTCAGGGCCAACAACGCTTCGTCGCAGGCGCTCTGCCACAAGCTCGGCGTGCGCGCGACAGACTGGATCTATGCCTCGTGCCTCGACCAGACGCAGTTCGGCGGCAAGTCGGTCACCAAGTGAGGCCTGCTCAGTAGCGGAACTGCTCGGCGAGGATGCGCTCGTCCCAGGAGTGATCCGGGTCGAACATGATGAGGCTCTCCGCCTCGTTGTGCTGCGCGACCAGGACCTCGACCACCGACTTGAACTCGACATTGTCGGCGACGGCGTTGACCGGGCGCTTCTTCGCCTCGAGCATCTCGATCGTGATCTCGACCCGATCGGGCACGAGGGCGCCGCGCCAGGTGCGCGGGCGGAAGGCGCTGATCGGCGTGATGGCGAGCAGCGGCGCGTAGATCGGCAGGATGGGGCCGTGGGCGGAAAGGTTGTAGGCCGTGCTGCCCGCTGGCGTCGCGACCAGCACCCCGTCGCAGATCAGCTCGTCGAGCCGCACCTTGCCGTCGATGGCAATGCACAGGCTTGCTGCCTGGTAGGACTGGCGCAACAGCGAGACTTCGTTGATCGCCGGACGCACGAATATCTCGCCATTGATGTCGGTTGCCTCCATCATCAATGGGCGAATTGTGTTGCGGATTGCCTTCTCCAGCCGCCGTTTCAGC
>JAGRKR010000632.1 GCA_020442225.1 Hyphomicrobiaceae bacterium
CTGCTGCGCGAGGCGCTGGGCTGGCCGGCCGAGCGGCTGGTCACGACGTTTCAGTCGCGATTCGGTCCGGAGGAATGGATCAAGCCCTACACCGACGACACCGTCCGCGAGCTGGCGGGACGCGGCGTCAAGCGGCTCGCCATTCTCAATCCGGGTTTCGTGGCCGATTGCCTCGAGACGCTCGAGGAGATCGCGGTCGGCTCCGCCGAGATTTTCGCCCAGGCCGGTGGCGAGAGGTTCGCCCATATTCCCTGCCTCAACGACGGCCCCGAGGGCATGCGGGTCATCGAGCATGCCGTGCGACGCGAGCTGGCAGGGTGGCTGTGAGGCGACACGAGCCGTCCGTCTGGCTCCGAGACCTTGTTCTGCATGGCTGACGCCACCACATCCGCTGAGGACCGCCTTGTCATGATCGTCCGCGGCGAGAATTGCGCGGGCCAGGTCTTGTTTTGTGTATCGGAAACTACTTGTCCTTCTTGGCGTTTATATTTCATTCATTCTGTGTCGCGAGTTAACGTTTGCTTCGCAATAGTCCACTAAAAATGCCACACATGGCTCCCTACGTCTGGACGACACGACTATTGCGGAGGAGAAACGCGAATGGCGCTCAAGGGAATTGAGATACTCGGCCTATTGCTGATCATCGTCAGCGTGGCCGCGCTCTGGTCCACGGTGAAGATCGTGCCGCAGGGCTACAACTATACGGTCGAGCGTTTCGGGCGGTACATGCGGACGTTGCGTCCGGGCCTGCACATTCTGATCCCCGTTATGGATCGTGTCGGCTACCGCATGAACATGAAGGAGCAGGTGCTCGACATTCCGAGCCAGGACGTCATCACGCGCGACAACGCGCTCGTGCGCGTCGACGGCGTTAACTTCTTCCAGGTGCTCGACGCCGCCAAGGCGGCCTACGAGGTCGACGCGCTGGAGTCCTCCATCGTCAATCTCACCATGACCAACGTCCGTACCGTCATGGGTTCGATGGACCTCGACGATCTCCTGTCCAATCGCGACCAGATCAACGCGCGTCTGCTGCACGTTGTGGATGCGGCCACCGAGGCGTGGGGCATCAAGGTCACGCGTATCGAGATCAAGGACATCGAGCCGCCGCGCGATCTGGTGGACTCCATGGGCCGGCAGATGAAGGCCGAGCGCGACAAGCGCGCACAGATCCTCGAGGCCGAGGGCCTGCGTCAGGCCGCGATCCTTCGGGCCGAGGGCGAGAAGCAAGCTGCGGTGTTGGAGGCCGAGGGCCGTAAGGAAGCTGCCTTCCGCGACGCCGAGGCGCGCGAGCGCACGGCCCAGGCGGAAGCCAAGGCGACCGAGATGGTGTCGAAGGCGATCGAGGCCGGTGACGTGCAGGCGATCAACTATTTCGTCGCCCAGCGCTACACCCAGGCGATCGAAAAGCTCGCCTCGGCGCCCAACCAGAAGGTGCTGATGCTGCCGGTCGAGGCCGGCGCGCTGATCAGCTCGCTCTCCGGCATCGCCGAGATCGCCAAGGAATCCTTCTCCGATGAATCG
>JAGRKR010000633.1 GCA_020442225.1 Hyphomicrobiaceae bacterium
CAGCGCCGAGGGCAGTTCGGCGCGCCACAGGATGGTCCAGCGGCTGGCGTTCAGCACCTTGAAGACCTCGACGATCGAGCGGCGGGTCAGGCGCATGCCGACCATCATGTTGATCATGGTCGGGAAGAAAGACAGGATTCCGACGATGATGGTCGTGGCGAGCAGCGTGCGCCCGAAGATCAGGATGACCAGCGGCGTCGTCGCGAGGATCGGGATCGAGCGGAGCGTGATCGCCACCGGCATCACGGCGCGCTCGATGGACGGGCGGAGCACGAAAGCGATGGCGGCCAGGGTGCCGCCGAGCATGCCGGCGACAAAGCCGAGCGAGGCGTTGCCGAGCGTGGTCGGCAGGCCCCCGAAGACGAGCACGCGATTGGCCGCGGCGTTGGGCGCGACGAAGAGGAAGTTCCAGACGTCGAGCGGGCCCTTGGCGAAGAAGGCGTTGAGCTTGGCGAGGTGGATGAAGAGCGCCCAGCCGCCAAAGACCACGACGAGATTGAGGACAACGATCCCGGCGACGCGCAAGATGCGGCCGGCGCGGCTGTCGCTCCTGCCGGTCGAGCGATGGTGCGTCTGGGTGACGGGCATGTCGCGCACCCATGGCGTCAGCAGGCGGCCGATCCAGCCGATCAGCACGTAACCGCCGCTCGACAGGGCGGTGGCAAGCGCCGCGATGGTCCACACGCGCACCGGGTCGAGGCCGGAGAGGGCATCGACGATCAGCACGCCGAGGCCGCGCTCGGCGCCCATGAACTCCCCGACAGCGGCGCCGAGCACGGCCGCAGGCGCCGCCACCCGCAGCCCGGCGAAGGCGCTCGGCAGCGCGGCGTGGAAGCGCACGCGACGCAGCTTGTCCCATCCGTTGCCGCCGAGGACGTGGATGACGTTGATCGCCGACGGGTCGGCGGAGCGCAGGCCGAGGGTGGTCGCGACCAGCGTGGTGAAGATCACGGCGAGCGCGCTCAGCGCCACCATGGCGCTCGCGCGATCGAGCAGCACCAGCAGGATCGGCGCCAGCGCGATGATCGGCAGCGAGTAGATCGCGAGTGCTGCGCTGAACAGCGGTCGCTCTAGCGGTGGCCACTGGACAATGAGCACGGCGGCGGCGAGCGCGATGGCGTTGCCCCAGAGGAAGCCCTGGATCGCGGTCCACAGGGTGACGCGAAGATTGGTGACGTAGAGCGGCCACTGGTCGGCGAGCTGGGCGACGATCTCGGTCGGGGCCGCCAGCACGAAGGAACCCGCGAGGACCGTGCGGGCGAGAAGCTCCCAAGCGATCAGCAGGGCGCCGAGCGTGACGACCGTTTCCAGCGCTTCGGATCGACGGAACAGCCCGGCGAGCACCTGCGGCGTGGCCGCGGCCGGCATGCCCGCCACTCCGGCCTCATTCCGCGGCGGCATCTTCGCCACCGGCATAGAGCAGGTCGGAGAGGCGCAGGGTGAGCTCGTGGAATGCGGGCGTGCGCAGGATCTCGGCGGTGCGCGGGCGCGGGAAATCGACGGCGACTTCAGCGACGATGCGTCCGGGGCGCGGGCTCATGACGATCACCGTGTCGGAGAGGAACGCCGCCTCCTCGATCGAGTGCGTGACCAGCAGCGTGGTGGTCTTCTGCTCGGACCAGATGCGCAGGAGCTCCAGGTTGAGGCGGCGGCGGGTCATCTCGTCGAGCGC
>JAGRKR010000634.1 GCA_020442225.1 Hyphomicrobiaceae bacterium
CCGGTCGGGGCGCCGGTTGGCGCGCACCCTATGAGAAGCGCCGACGAGGGTCAATGCGCTCGGGGCGGGTGAATTTGGGGTTGCACCCTCACCCCCGGCGCACCTAAATGAGCAACCCTGCAGCGGAGAGACACATGCGAGAGCGGATCAACGACGCCCTCAAGTCGGCGATGAAGGCTCAGAACAAGCGGCGCATGTCCACCCTGCGTCTGGTCACGGCCGCGATCAAGGACCGCGACATCGCTGCCCGCTCGAGCGGCAAGGAGCGCATCACCGACGGCGAGATCCTCGACGTGCTCGCGAAAATGATCAAACAGCGGCGCGAATCCGTCGAGACCTACGAGGGCGCCGGGCGGCTCGAGCTCGCCGAGCAGGAAAAGGAAGAGATCACGATCATCGAGGAGTTCCTGCCCCGCCAGTTGAGCGAGGCGGAGACCCGCGCGGCGGTCGAGGCGGTCATGGCGGAAATCGGCGCGCAAGGCCTCAAGGACATGGGCCGGACCATGGCCGCGCTCAAAGAGCGCTATCAGGGCCAGATGGACTTCACCAAGGCGAGTGCGCTTGTGAAGGATGCGCTGAAATAGGGGCGATCCGCCCACCTCGCCCACCCGCGACGAAGGAGATCGGCGTGACCTCGCCAAGCTGGCTGCAGGACGATCTCTTCCAGGCCCGACTGCTGGCCGTCGCCATGGGCGTATTCTGCGTCGTGGGGCCGGGTCTCGGCCACATGCTCGTGCCAGAGCTGGCCATCGACCTTTCCGGGCTCGGCGTGCCCGGCAGCACGTCCCATCTGCTCAACACCTCGCTCGGCCTGCGCAATCTCATGCTGGGGCTGCTGCTCATCTGGCTCGGGGCGCATGGTCGGCCGACCTATCTCATGGCGGTGGGGCTCGCCGCGCTCGTTCTCTCCACCTCCGACCTGCTGGTCGCGCGCGCGCTCTGGCCGGGCAAGCTGCAGGTGCTCGCCTCACATGCGATGGGCATCGGCTCGGGCCTGCTGCTGATCTTCCTGGCGCGTCCACGCGGCGACGTGCCCCCGGCCTGAAGCCGGCCGGCGGCTGTGGAAAACGGGGATGGCCTCGCCTGAGCCGGCGGCGATTCGCTGAGGGCTCGGCGAATCAGTCACAATGGCGCGGTGACTTCGGCGCGATCCGGCGTACCCTGTCGATGGACCGGCCCACAGGCCCACGCGGCGATGGGTCGTTCAGCGATGCGCTTTCGCCGCACTGATCACTGCCGCCCCATCTGACGACCGAGGCCCGATGCGCTTTCCGCCATCCCTGCTCGACGAAATACGCGCGCGTCTGCCTGTCAGCCAGGTGGTCGGCCGCCGCGTGAAGTTGAAGCGGCAGGGGCGCGAGTTCATCGGCCTCTCGCCGTTCAAGGTCGAGAAGACGCCCTCTTTCACGGTCAACGATCAGAAGGGGTTCTACCATTGCTTCGCCACCGGTGAGCATGGCGATATCTTCCGCTTCGTCATGAAAACGGAGGGATTGGCTTTCCCCGAGGCCGTCGAGCGCTTGGCTTCCGAGGCCGGCGTCAGCTTGCCGACCCCGACCCCGCACGAGCACCAGCAGGCCGACCGGCGGGCACGCCTGCTCGAAGCTGCGGACGCTGCCGCGCGCTATTTCCAGGACCAACTGACGCGACCAGCCGGGCGCGAGGCGCTCGCCTACAGCGAAGGACGCGGCCTTACCCGCGAGACTCTCGCCCGCTTCCGGATCGGCTACGCCCTGGGCGGGCGCTCCGCGCTCAAGGAGCATCTGGCAGGGCTCGGCTTCTCGGTCAGCGACATGACGGAAAGCGGTTTGCTGATCCACGGCGACGACATTCCCGTGCCCTACGACCGCTTCCGCAACCGGCTCATCTTCCCGATCACGGACGCCCGTGACCGGGTCGTGGGCTTCGGTGGCCGCGCACTCGCCGCCGACGCCAAGCCCAAGTATCTCAACTCGCCCGAGACACCGCTTTTCCACAAGGGCACCCTGCTCTTCAACGCCGCCAAGGCCCGCGGGCCGGCGCACGAGCGCGCCCGTGTGGTCGTGGTCGAAGGCTATATGGACGTCATCGGCCTTGCCCAGGCCGGCTTCCCCGAGGCGGTGGCGCCCCTCGGCACGGCGCTGACACCCGAGCAACTCGCCCTAGTCTGGCGCTTCTGCCCGGAACCCATCCTCTGCTTCGACGGGGACGGGGCCGGACGGCGTGCGGCCTTCCGCGCGCTGGAAACGGCCCTGCCCCACCTCAAGCCCGGCCAGACCCTCAAGTTCGCATTCCTGCCCGAGGGGCTCGATCCCGACGATCTCGTGCGCCAGCATGGCGCCGCGGCGTTTCAGGGCGTGCTCGACCGGGCGCTGCCACTGATCGATGTGCTCTTCCGCAAGGAAAGCGATGCGAGCACGGCGACGCCGGAGGCCCGGGCCGCCAGCGACGAGCGCATCCTGAGCATGGTTCAGACCATCGCCGACCGCACCGTGCGCGACCATTACCTTGCGGAGGTCCGCCAGACTCTGCGCACGCGGAACTTCCAGATCGTCAAATCGCTTGCCACCAGTGACGGCCGCCGCGCCTTCAAGGACGCCGCAAGCCGGCCGAACAACACCGAGATCGATTGGCGCGTTCGCCAGCGCCAGCAGAACCCCGCGCCACGCCGGAGCCCGGGCGTGCGCCCGGCCGCGCCGCCGGCGGGTGCCTCGAATTCACTGAGGGCCCAGACCAGCGCCTGCGACATTACGTTCCCACCGCGGGAGGCCCTGCTCATGGTCACCCTCATGCGGCACCCCTGGCTGATCGACGAGTTCATGGAGGAAATCGCCGCTTTGCCCCTCGCCAGCGCGGCTTTAGGGCGTCTGCGGGATGAATTGCTTCGCCTGCATGCCTACCAATCCCCTCTTGACACCGAGATGGTTTCTCACCAAATCGGCAAGTTGGGTTTGGACGGGGTGAGCCAGCTCGCCAGCAAGGCATTGTCGCACCGCAGCGACAGGTTTGCCGATCCGGAAGCCTCGCGGGACGAGGTCATCCGTGGTTGGCGGCACGTGTTCGCCCTGCAGGAACGCGAGACCGGCCTGAGACGCGAGCTGCTGGCGGCTCAACAAAGCTGGGACGAAGACCAGAGCGAGGAAAGCTACGCCCGCATCCGCGAGCTCTCCCGCTTGCTAAACGAGAGCGCTTCCGCACTCGCCCCGGAGGACGACGATGCTCTCGACCAGACGCAAGGCGAGACGTTGGCCAGCCTGGTCAGCGGACTACGTGGTTCAGGGTGAGTTAACCGATTCATGACCAAGACTTGTCCGCGGACCGACGAAGAGACCGATTACGCCTCCCTGCCCGCCGTCGCGTCCGCTGTTCGTCGCTTCATGAGACCGCTTCGCCGTCCCGGCCTGTGAACGCCGGGACTCGCTGACCGTCATCGCCATTTCGAGTTTGGTAAGGACCATGAACGCAAAAGCCGCTGCCGCTAGCCGCTCCGCAACCCGCAAGACCCCCGTCGCCACGAAGTCGGAGGAGCAGCAGCCGGCAAGCGCCGAGACGCAGGACAGTCCCCTGCTCGATCTCTCGGATGCGGCAGTCAAGCGCTTCATCAAGACGGCGAAACAGCGAGGCTACGTCACCTACGACGAGCTCAACGAGGTGCTGCCCTCCGAGGAGGTGACCTCGGAGCAGATCGAGGACACCATGTCCATGCTGTCGGACATGGGCATCAATGTCGTCGAGAACGAGGAGCGCGACGAAGCCGAGGAGCCGGAAGCCGAGGCCGAGGACGAGGCCCGTCCCCTCGTCGCCGCGTCGCTGCCGGCGCGCGCCGAGCGGACCAGCGAGCCGACCGAGCGGACGGACGACCCCGTCCGCATGTACCTGCGCGAGATGGGCTC